>CAMGRE010000084.1 GCA_946061355.1 uncultured bacterium
GAAAAGGCAATCTGGAGATGCTGTTAAAGAAAGCGGCTGACTTTGAGAGCACCAGTTATTATGGATTGTTCCATTTTATCCGCTATATGGAGCAGCTTGAAAAGTATGATGTGGACTACGGTGAGGCGAATGTGCTGGATGAGAATGCGGATGTGGTGCGCATCATGAGTATTCACAAGAGCAAAGGGCTGGAGTTTCCCGTGTGCATTGTGGCGGGACTGTCAAAGCGCTTTAATATCAGAAATGAAGCGGGGATGTTTTTGACAGATATTGATCTCGGTATCGGATGCGAGGCGGTGGATCCGGAGCGCAGGATCCGGCGTACGACCCTGCGGCGGAATGTCCTTGCAAGGAAGCAGCGGCTGGATAATCTGGGAGAGGAGCTGCGCATCCTGTATGTGGCGATGACACGCGCCAGGGAGAAGCTGATTCTTACCGCGTGCGTGGATGATATTGACAGGAAGCTGACAGAGTGTGCGGCCGATGCGGGCGGCGGGGAGAGCAGGCTTTCTTATCTTACCCTGCAGAATGCGGGATGTATGCTTGATTTTCTCCTTCCGGCATGGCTTTCGGGACAGCAGGAATGCCCCGGCATGGAACTGATCCGGCTGCAGCCGGAGGAGCTTGTCGGGGAAGAGCTTCAGACGGATATCAGCGGAAATCTGCGCAGGGAACGGCTGCTTGCCGGCAGCTATACGGCAGATGGACGCGTGAAAGAGGAGATGCTGCGGAGGCTTTCCTATGAATATCCGCATAAAAATCTGGAACAGCTATATACAAAGACCACAGTATCGGAATTGAAGCTGGAGCGCATGGTAGAGCTGTCCGAACCTGTCAATCAGATGTTCGACACGCAGATCCCGAAGGCGTATGTGCCGCGCTTCGCGGGGCAGATACAGGAGCTGTCCGGCAGCAGCAGGGGAAATGCCTACCACCGCGTGATGGAGCTTTTGAAACTCGACATGCCGATCGGAACAGACGGAGGGGCACAGGCAGAAACGATGGTGAGGGAAGAGATTGCCTCACAGATCAGGGGATTTGTGGCAGAGGGGAAAATGCCGGAAGAGTATGCCTCATGTGTGTCGGAAGATAAGCTGTTACGTTTTTTGGATACGCCGGAGGCACGTCGGATGAGAGAGGCTGACGAACGCGGGCTTCTTTATCGGGAACAGCCCTTTGTGCTGGGACTTCCCGCAAAGGAGGTCAAAGAGGAATTTCCCGAAGAGGAGACGGTGCTGATACAGGGTATCATCGACGTGTTCTGGGAGGAAGAGGATGGGATCACCGTTCTTGATTACAAGACGGACCGCGTCCGGGAACCACAGGAACTCGTCAGGCGCTATCAGACACAGCTTGACTGGTACGGGGAGGCGCTCTACAGACTGACGGGAAAACCTGTGACGGAGAAGCTGATCTATTCCTTCTCACTGAATGAGATCATCCGCCTGTGACGCCGTGCGGCCTGCAGCGATCTCTGGCAGACGGTGAACCGGATCTTTTTCCCTGACGCGGGAAGTCGGTTATTGTAAAAAGTGAGAAAGTATTTTATGATAGTAGCGTGAAACTACACTTGAAAAATCCTAAAGGAGGAGTAACTATGAAAACAAAATTCGGTATCAAGGAAGTTGTTGCAATCGGTATCGGCACAGCGCTGTTTATTGTGCTGACCAATGTGCAGGTGCCTTTCGGCATCATTCCCAACACAGCGCTTCAGTCAAGGGTTGCGGTTCTTACCTTCTTCGCAGCAGTGTTCGGACCTGTGGTGGGCGGAGCAATCGGCCTGATCGGACATGCTCTCGGTGATGCGCTTTTCTACGGCGGTATCTGGTGGAGCTGGGTGTTCCCGGATGCGGTCTTTGGTATCCTGGTAGGTCTTTTTGCAAAGAAATATGCCGTGAAAGATGGCGGATTCACCACTGCAAAGATCATGATCTTCTTTAACGTGGTACAGGTGATCGCAAATGCCATCGCATGGATCGGCCTGGCTCCGGTGCTTGATATTCTGATCTATGCAGAGCCTGCAGAGAAAGTGTTCATTCAGGGCGCGCTGGCGTTCGTCGGCAACATCGTGGTAGCAGGTGTGTTGGGAACGCTGCTTGCTTACACTTACTCTAAGGTAGGAGGAAAATCTTCCAGCTTAAAGAAAGAGGATTAATCCATTTTGAAACCGATTATCGAATTTAAGGACTATACCTTTAAATATCGGTCACAGACGGAGCCGACTCTCCGGGATATCAATCTGTCGATCTATCCCGGAGAGAAGGTTTTGATCGTGGGACCGTCAGGTTCAGGAAAATCGACGCTGGCTCACTGCATCAACGGACTTGCTCCGGCCTCCTTCCGGGGAGATGTGCAGGGAACATTGCGCGTGAAAGATACAGACCCCGCTGAGGCGGGGATTTTTGGCATGTCCAAAATTGTGGGGACGGTGCTGCAGGATACGGACGGTCAGTTTATCGGCCTTACCGTTGCGGAGGATATCGCGTTTGCCCTTGAGAACGACTGTGTGGAGCAGGGCGAAATGTTCGACCGTGTGAAAAAGGTGGCAGATGTGGTCGATGTCCGGAAGCTGTTGGATCATGCACCCACGGAACTCTCGGGCGGGCAGAAGCAGCGTGTATCCATGGCCGGTGTCATGGTGGATGACGTTGATATCCTGTTGTTTGACGAGCCGCTTGCCAATCTGGATCCCGCTACGGGCAAACGGGCGATTGATCTGATCGATCAGATCAGGAAAAACAGGAATGCTACCGTTGTGATCATCGAGCACAGGCTGGAGGACGTATTGTACCGGGAGGTTGACCGCATCATCGTCATCGGCGAGGGGCGGGTTGTGGCTGACGCCAGTCCGGATGAACTGCTCTGCGGCGATGTGCTGGGGCAGGAAGGCATCCGGGAACCGCTCTATATTACAGCGCTCAAGCATGCGGGCTGTACAATCACACCGCAGACACATCCGGCCCATATCGATACGATTGATCTCAAACCCTACAAAGAGCAGGTCAAGGCATGGTTTGAAACGGTGAAGCTTTCGGAGAAAACGCCCTTGCCGGAGACCGCACTGGAAATACTGGATCTGGATTTTGCCTATATATCGGGCAAACCCGTGCTCAGGGATATCCGGATGAAAGTGGCAAAGGGAGAGATGCTTGCTATCGTCGGAAAGAACGGTGCAGGCAAAAGCACGCTTTCCAATCTGATCTGCGGTTTTGTCAATCCGGACAATGGCGAGATCCGGCTGAACGATGAGAATATCGGCGGTCTGTCGATCAAGGAGCGCGGAGAGCGGATCGGACTGGTGATGCAGAATCCGAATCAGATGATCTCAAAGCCGATGATCTATGATGAGGTGGCGCTTGGCCTGAGGGTGCGAGGCGTCCCGGAGGAAGAGGTGCAGGAGCGGGTTTACCGCACTCTGAAGATCTGCGGACTTTATCCTTTCAGGAACTGGCCGGTGTCGGCATTGAGTTTCGGCCAGAAGAAACGCGTCACAATCGCCTCGATCCTGGTGATGGATCCGGATATCCTGATTCTGGATGAGCCTACGGCGGGACAGGATTACCGCCATTATACGGAAATCATGGAATTTTTAAAGAAGATCAATGAGGAGCAGGGGATCACGATCATTATGATCACGCACGATATGCACCTGATGCTGGAATATACGGACCGGTCCGTGGTGATTGCGGACGGGAAGCTGTTAGCGGATGACACGCCGGCCAGAGTGCTGACGGATGACAATATTGCGGAGCGGGCATATCTCAAGAAGACTTCGCTGTATGATCTGGCGGTGCGATGTGGTATTGAGGATCCGTCCGCTTTTGTGGAACGGTTCATTTACTATGAAAGGCAGGTGCGCTAGATGGCGAGATTACTCACTTATTCCGATAAAGACACCTGGATCCACAGACTGAGCGGCGTGACAAAACTTTTGTTCTTTCTGCTGTGGTCTGTTGCGGGAATGCTTACTTATGATACCAGAGTGCTGCTCACCATGCTGGTGATCAGCCTGATCATGTATAAGCTGTCAAAGACGGAGTGGCGGCAGGTGGGCACGGTATTTAAGTTTATTCTGTTTTTCCTGTGTCTGAATCTGCTGACGATCTTTGCGATTTCCCCCTACCAGGGAACCGAGATCTATGGGACAAAGACGGAGATTGTCCATCTGTTCTGGCATTACACGCTGACGAGAGAGCAGCTCTTTTATGAGTTCAATATCATGCTCAAATATTTCACGGTGATTCCGGTGGTACTGATCTTTATCGTGACGACCAATCCCAGCGAATTTGCGGCATCCTTAAACCGTATCGGTATCAGTTACCGGGCGGGGTATGCGGTTGCCATCGCACTGCGGTATGTGCCGGATGTGCAGAGCGATTTCACCAAGATCAGACATGCACAGGAGGCGCGCGGCATTGAGATGTCATCGAAAGCGTCGCTCTACAAACGTCTGAAGAGCATGGCGGCGATCATATTCCCGCTGATTTTTTCCAGCATGGACCGGATCGATGTTGTGGGAAATGCCATGGAACTCAGGGGCTTCGGCAAAAACAAGAAGCGCACCTGGTATTCAGGCAAGGCACTCACCATGAATGATTATCTCGTCATGGCGTTTGTGGTGATCTTCTGCATTGGTGCCATGGCGGTCACCTTCCATGACGGCAGCAGGTTCTACAATCCTTTTGTGTGAGGTGCGGTATGTTTCAATATGTTCTGTTTGATCTGGACGGTACTCTGACGGATCCGAGAGAGGGAATCACCAAGAGCGTACAGTTTGCACTGGCGCAGCAGGGAATTTCCGAGCCGGATCTGAAGAAACTGGAGCCTTTTATCGGACCGCCGCTAAAGGACAGCTTCATGGAATTCTACGGGATGACGGAGGAACAGGCGGCGCAGGGCGTGGCGGATTACCGGAAACGCTTTGCCCCGGTCGGAAAATATGAGAACAGGGTATATACCGGGATCCCGGAAATGCTTGACAATCTGAAACGGGCCGGGATCAGGCTGGCGGTGGCGTCGAGCAAACCGGAGACATTCGTGTGGGATATTCTGAAGTATTTTAAACTGGATGATTATTTCGATGTTGTCACGGGCAGCGAACTTGACGGGACCAGAAGCAGGAAAGAAGAGGTTGTGGAGGAGGCTCTGCACCGGCTGGAGTTTGACGGGCAGCCGGTCAGTCGCGAGAACTGCGCCATGGTGGGAGATCGCAGGTTCGATATCGAGGGCGGCAGGCAGTTCCATCTGACGACGGTCGGCGTGACTTACGGCTATGCGGCGAAGGGAGAGCTGGAGGCGGCAGGAGCCGATTACATTGTGAAGAATCCCGTACAACTTACAAAACTTCTGTTGGGAGAGGACAGGACGTCCGCGAAAAGGCAGTGCGCCGCGGGAGAGAGATCTACACCTGTGACGAGGCAGGTGATTGAGGGCGAGAGCAGGGAGAGCGCTTTCCTGAAAACGTGGAATGTTTTAGCCCCTTTGATTGTTTATTATGTCGGCTTTAATTTGTGCTATATGGTGATCGCGGCGGGAATTCAGGTCAGTGCCGGCAAGGGCGGCACTTCACAGGCATGGCTGTACGATAACAGTGTGCTGGTTCTGAGTCTGTGCAGGATGGTCTCCATGATCGCAGGGATGTCTGCTGTGATCCCGATGTTTCGGAAAGAGATCGTGGACTGGGAGGGCAGTGTGAGACTGCCCGTTCTCACGGTGGGGATACTGGCTGTCTCGATGGCGCTCGGAACGAACATACTTTTTTCGCTTCTGCATATCACGGAGCTTTCAAAAAGTTTTGCCGATGTGGCGGGGCAGCAATTCATGGTACCTATCTGGCAGGGACTGCTCCTGTTTGGTGTGGTCTCTCCTCTTGCTGAGGAGATTGTGTTCCGGGGGGTGATTTATAATCGCCTCAAAAAGTACTTTCCGGTGTGGGTCGCGATTCTGACATCGGCGGTTCTCTTCGGAGGGTATCATGGCAATCTTGTGCAGGGAGTCTACGGGTTCCTGTTGGGAACAGTGATCGCATGGCTCTATGAAGTTACGGGAAATTTCAGGATTCCGGTTATGTTTCACGCTTTTGCAAACATCAGCGTTTTTCTGATGACGTATGATCCCGATATTGCAGCCGCCATAAATACATGGATCAATTTTCTGATATTTGCAATAATTTCAATTTCAACCTTGTTTTTTATGGGAACCAGAAAAAAGAACTGAAAAAAATCAGTTCTTTTTTTGTGCACAATTCTATTTGCCAATTATATTGAAAAACATTGATTTTATCAAATCTGGTGCAATTCTGCGATAATATACAAATCATAATAAAAACAGAATATATGCTATTGTAAATTAAATTGTCATATTATCAGACAATTTATCAAAAATAATTGTTTACACGGGAAGGAAATGGGAGTATGATAAAAACAATCAAAAGCATTATTATTGTATACAAGTATACGGAAAGGATGAGAGGATGTTTGATGTAAAGACAGAAAAACCCATTTCCCCTTTATACAGAAAGGAATTTGAGCACGACAACTGCGGTATCGGCGCGTGCGTGAACATCAAGGGCACGAAGAGCCGTGAGACGGTTGAGAATGCACTGAAGATCGTGGAGAATCTCGAACACCGTGCCGGCAAAGATGCGGAGGGCAAGACAGGAGACGGTGTCGGAATCCTGGTGCAGATTTCTCACCGCTTTTTCTCAAAGGCGGCAAAGGATCTGGGCATTACACTCGGAGGAGAGCGGGAATACGGTATCGGCATGTTCTTTTTTCCGCAGGATGAACTGCGGCGCAATCAGGCAAAGAAGATGTTTGAGATCATCGTGGCAAAAGAGGGACTGGAATTCCTGGGATGGCGCGATGTGCCTACCGTGCCGGAGGTTCTGGGGCACAAAGCTGTGGAATGCATGCCCTGCATCATGCAGGCGTTCATCAAAAAACCTGTCGATGTGGAGAAGGGACTTGATTTTGACAGACGGCTCTACATTGCAAGACGCGTGTTTGAACAATCTACGGAGGATACGTATGTGGTGTCTCTCTCCAGCCGTACAATTGTATACAAAGGAATGTTCTTAGTCGGACAGCTGCGCACTTTTTTTACGGATCTGCAGAGCCCGGACTATGATTCCGCCATCGCCATCGTGCACTCCCGTTTCTCAACGAACACGAATCCGAGCTGGGAGAGAGCACATCCGAACCGTTTCATCGTTCATAACGGGGAGATTAATACGATCCGGGGCAATGCGGACAAGATGTACACCCGTGAGGAAAATATGGAGTCAGAGCATCTGCACGGACTGCTTCACAAGATCCTGCCTGCCATCAACGCTTCCGGGTCAGACTCCGCAATGCTTGACAATACGCTGGAATTCCTGGTGATGAACGGCATGGACCTGCCGCTTGCGGTGATGATCACGATTCCGGAGCCGTGGGCGAACAACCGTACCATGAGCCAGAAAAAGAAGGATTTCTACCAATATTATGCAACGATGATGGAGCCGTGGGACGGCCCCGCCTCCATCGTATTTTCCGACGGTGATATCATGGGCGCTGTGCTCGACCGCAACGGTCTGCGTCCTTCGCGCTATTACATCACGGATGATGACCAGCTCATTCTGTCCTCCGAGGTCGGAGTGCTTGATATCGATCCGAGCAAGATTGTGAAGAAGGAGAGACTGCGTCCCGGTAAGATGCTTCTGGTCGACACCAGAAAGGGGGCAATCATCGATGACGATCATCTGAAGGAGAGTTATGCGTCCAGACAGCCCTACGGTGAGTGGCTGGACAGCAATATGGTGTCGCTGAAGGATCTCAAGATCCCCAATCAGCGTGTGCCGGAATTTTCCTATGAAGAGAGACAGCGGATGCAGAAGGCGTTCGGTTACACGTATGATGAACTCAAATCCAGTATCCTTCCGATGGCCAAAAACGGCGGGGAAGCGATTGCTGCGATGGGTGTGGACACACCGATTCCGGTGCTGAGCAAGACATATCATCCGTTATTTAATTACTTCAAGCAGTTGTTTGCCCAGGTTACCAATCCGCCGATTGATGCGATCCGCGAGGAAGTCGTAACGTCCACGACGGTATATATCGGTGCGGAGGGGAATCTGCTGGAGGAGACGCCCAAGAACTGTAACGTGCTGAAGGTGAACAATCCGATCCTTACCAACACGGATATCTTAAAGATCAAGAATATGAAAGCGGAGGGCTTCCGCGTGGAAGTCATACCGATCACTTATTATAAGAATACCAGTCTGGAGAAAGCGATCGACAGACTGTTCGTTGAGGTGGACAGAGCATATCGTGACGGTGCGAACATTCTGATCCTCTCCGACAGAGGTGTGGACGAGAACCATGTGGCAATCCCGTCGCTGTTGGCGGTTTCGGCGCTCAACCAGCATCTGGTCGTTACCAAGAAGCGTACCAGCGTGGCGCTGATCTTAGAGTCCGCAGAGCCCAGGGAGATCCATCATTTTGCGGCGCTGCTTGGCTATGGCGCCTGCGCGGTCAATCCGTATCTGGCACAGGAGTCGATCCGTGAGCTGATCGACAACCGGATGCTCGACAAGGACTACTATGCGGCAGTGGATGACTATAACTCCGCAGTGCTTCACGGCATCGTGAAGATCGCTTCCAAGATGGGTATTTCCACCATTCAGTCTTACCAGGGATCGAAAATCTTTGAGGCGATCGGAATTGACACAGATGTTATAGATAAGTATTTTACCAATACCGTATGCAGAGTGGGCGGTCTGTCCTTAAAGGATATCGAGAGACAGGTGGATGAACTGCATTCCAAGGCGTTCGATCCGCTCGGACTGGAGAATGACCTGACGCTTGACAGCCCCGGCAATCACAAGATGAGGAGCGGCGGCGAGGAACATCTGTACAATCCGGCGACGATCCATCTGCTGCAGCAGTCCACAAAGCTGGGCGATTATGAGATGTTCAAGCAGTACACGGCTCTCGTAAATAACGAGAATTCTGTCAAGAATCTGAGAGGGCTGATGGACTTTAACTATGCGAAGAAACCTGTTCCGATCGAAGAGGTCGAGAGCGTTGACAGTATCGTGACCAGATTCAAGACAGGTGCAATGTCCTACGGCTCCATCTCCAAGGAGGCGCATGAGACACTGGCGATTGCCATGAACAAACTTCATGGCAAGTCCAATTCCGGTGAGGGCGGCGAGGACCTCGAGCGTCTGACGGTAGGACCGGACGGGCTCAACAGATGCTCTGCGATCAAGCAGGTGGCGAGCGGACGTTTCGGTGTGACCAGCCGGTATCTCGTCAGCGCGCAGGAGATCCAGATCAAGATGGCGCAGGGCGCAAAACCCGGAGAAGGCGGACATCTGCCCGGCGGCAAGGTGTATCCGTGGGTGGCAAAGACGAGACATTCGACGCCGGGCGTCGGCCTGATCTCACCGCCGCCGCATCACGATATCTATTCCATCGAGGATCTGGCGCAGCTGATCTACGATCTGAAGAATTCGAATAAGGACGCAAGGATTTCCGTTAAACTTGTGTCTGAGGCGGGTGTCGGAACGGTCGCGGCCGGTGTGGCAAAGGCGGGCGCGCAGGTGATCCTGGTTTCCGGCTATGACGGCGGAACCGGTGCAGCACCCAAGAGCTCGATCCACAATGCCGGACTTCCGTGGGAACTGGGATTGGCAGAGACGCATCAGACACTGATCATGAACGGCCTGAGAAACAAGGTGCGTATTGAGACGGACGGCAAGCTGATGAGCGGTCGTGATGTTGCGATCGCGGCGATCCTCGGAGCGGAGGAATTCGGTTTTGCGACAGCTCCGCTCGTAACGATGGGCTGTGTGATGATGCGTGTATGTAATCTGGATACCTGCCCGGTGGGCGTGGCAACCCAGAATCCGGAGCTGCGCAAGAACTTCCGCGGCAAGCCGGAGTATGTGATGAATTTTATGAAATTCATCGCGCAGGAGCTTCGCGAATATATGTCAAAGCTCGGTGTCCGTACGGTCGATGAACTGGTGGGACGCAGTGATCTGCTGAGAGTGAAAGACGGTCTGCAGGGGCAGATGAGCCGCGTGGATCTGAGTAATATCCTGAACAACCCTTATGAGGGAAGCAAGGAGAAATGTACGTTTGATCCGAAACAGGTATACAATTTCGGGCTCGAGAAGACGCTTGATGAGCGCGTGCTGCTAAAGCAGCTCGGAAAGGCTCTGGAGACGGGACAGAAGCGCAGCATTGAGGTGGAGGTCAAGAATACGGACCGCGCCTTCGGTACAATCTTCGGTTCGGAGATCACCAGACGTTA
>CAMGRE010000085.1 GCA_946061355.1 uncultured bacterium
ATCACTCATACGTGACACTCCGCCTGCGGCACGAATGTCAGCGGGAATGCGTTCCAGCGCCATAACTGCACAAGCGCCTGCCGCCTCAGCGATCTTTGCCTGTTCGGGGGTGGTAACATCCATAATAACGCCACCCTTTAACATCTGAGCCAGATTCTTGTTCAATTCGTAACGATTGTTTTCCATTTTATTTCCTACCTTTCTAGTATGTTTTTTGTATATTATAAAGGGAACTGGACTTTTTGAAATATCCAGTTCCCTTTATTTTAACCATACCAGTTTGAAAAACGACTTACTCCTGCCTGTGCATCAGATCCAGATAGAAGTCGGCCTCCAGTGTGTGTTTGAAAGGCAGAATCCATAAGAAGGCGATGCCGCAGGAGCAGATACCGGCGAGGAAATAGGGGATCAGGCTGACCTCGATGTAAAACAGCCGTCCCTTGTGTCCCTTCATGACACGGCGGCTGGCAGAGAGCAGTTTGCGCGCAGTGTATTCGGGGAAGTCGGACATCATGTAATATACCTGAGAATAGGTCAGGGAAATATATGCATAGAGAATGCCGCCGATCACCATGAAGATGCTCATGATCAGGAAGCTGACTGCAGACTGCAGACGGTCATACAGGAAAGCACATAGGAGCGCAGGGGCAAAACAGAGCAGTCCAAGGATCAGCGTGAAGGCTTTCACTGCAATGATCCTGTCCGCATGGGAGCGGAATCCGATAAAGGCATCGGAGGTGCTGTACGGATGATTGCAGGACAGATTCAGATAAAAACGTGCCAGACCCATAAGGAAAATGCCGCTGAAGATCTCAAGGACGAGAGAGATCAGGAAAGCAAAAATCTGTCCGATCATAGAGGTGCCATCCGTGATCATGGAGCAGATGAGTGAAAGCATAAACAGAAGCGCGCCCACGGCGAGCTCCGTGGAAATGGCAGCACCGTATTTGCCGAGCAATTGTCCTTTGGCAAGCGATTTTAACTGGCCGGACGATAATTTTGTATTCATATCAAACAATTCTCCAATCTTTGTTCCGTAGTTTAAAAGCTGCCTGCGGTCAGCAGGCAGCATCGATATTCATTCCCTTGTAGGCAAGACCGTCTGTGGCTTTGAGATCCTGCTGGTAAGGATTGTCTTCATTATAATATTTGATCTGCGTGCGTGTCTCGCCGCCGGATACATAGGAGCGTCCGCATTCGGGACATATCGCGGTTTGCAGCGTCACATTGGCGGATATTACCTTGCCGTTTCCCTGCGAGGCTTTTGAGTAGGCGTTTGATACGTGCTCCTGCTCGTGGGCTCTCACGCGGCTCGCGGAGGATTCCGGTGAAATATGGGCAGCAGACTTAAAGGAAACCATCTCATCGGAACCGTCCTGATACTTCCGGTTCTTGCAGGTCTCGCATTCCGCGGGCGATGATTTGCGCCCGGGCGATTTCGTCTGGGATTCGCCGTAATTCAGCAAAGGTTTGTTGGCGGCTGTGCCGATTGCCATTGTCATGGAAGCTCTCCTTCTATCATCTCATCAAAGGTTTCGCCGTAAAGCTGTTCACATGCGTCATTGAATATTTCCCGGTACTCGGGAACAGAGAATACCAGGTAGAAACTTACTCCTACCACCACAATGTTCAGAAAGATCGAGGACAGTGATGTGATCACGCCTGTCAGTGCGTTTGCATGCAGTTTCTTATTGTAACCCTTCGACAGAAAGGCAAGTGTGATACTGATACTGCCCAGGATCAAAGGCAGATACAGCGGAAGCACAAACGTTACGGGAATGGCTGCGATGCCGGTGATCATAGAGGCGACCGCCAGTTTGTTGGGAGGCGCCGGTCTGTACATTTCATTCTGATAGTCCATGGTACTGCTCCTTGTGATGTCGGATATTGCTTTTGTTATTTTATTTTATCATCTTTGGGAATGGAATACAATATGCACCGTCACTGTCTGATATGGAAAAAAACAGTTGATTTTTCTCATTTTTCTGCACATAATGAAAGGAACACCTTTGTGAACGGAGGGAAACAATATGATGTATTTACTGTTGATCGTAGGATTCTTTTTTCTGGTCAAGGGAGCTGATGTGTTCGTGGACGGAGCCTCTTCGGTGGCGAAGATCTTAAAGATCCCTTCGGTGATCATCGGTCTTACCATTGTGGCGATGGGAACCAGCGCGCCGGAGGCAGCGGTCAGCCTGACGGCAAGTCTCTCGGGAAACAATGAGATCTCTCTTGGGAATATTATCGGATCGAATATCTTTAATCTGCTGGTAGTGATCGGCGTCTGTGCGATCATCTTTCCGGTGGCAACAAATCTGGAGATCCTGAAACGTGATATGGTGTGGAATATCGTCTCGTCTGCAGCGCTGTTTGCGCTGATCCTGGATGGCAGGATCAGCAGGGTAGAAGGGATATTGCTTCTCGCCGGTATGGTCGTTTATCTGCTGTTTGTGATACGAAACGCCCTGAAAAACCGCCTGGCAGGCGATGAGGAAGCGCCGATGTCCGTCTTAAAGTCGCTGATCTTTATCGGACTGGGTCTGGCGGCGGTCGTGCTCGGCGGCAGAATGGTCGTGGACAACGCCAGCCTGATCGCTTCGGCATGGGGCATGAGTGATACCCTGATCGGACTGACCATCGTGGCGATCGGGACATCCCTTCCGGAACTGGTGACGTCGATCACGGCATCCCGCAAGGGAGAGTCGGGAATTGCCATTGGCAATGCCGTGGGTTCCTGTCTGTTTAACATCCTGTTCATTCTCGGCATGACCTCTGCGATCGCTCCGATCGCAGCGTCTTCGGAGCTGATGATCGATATCGGGATCCTGACGGCGGTGACGATCGTGATGTTTATCGCGGCCAGAACGAAGATGCAGACATCCCGGTTTGAAGGGGTTGTTTGTGTGCTCGGCTATATCGCGTACAGCGCTTATATCATTATGCGTTGAGGGCTATCAATGAGCACATGCGAAAACCAGGCACATTGAAAGCAGCATTTTTCGAGAGCTTAACAGCAAAATGAAGGAGAAGGAGTATCTATATTTATGGACATTATTGCAAAGCTGAAAGAAGAATTGAAGGTTGAGAAATGGCAGGTCGAGGCTGCGGTGAAGCTCATCGATGAGGGGAATACCATTCCTTTTATCTCCAGATACCGCAAGGAGGCGACCGGAGCGCTGAATGATGAGGTGCTGCGAAATCTCTTTGAGCGTCTCACGTATCTGCGCAATCTTGAGGACAAGAAGACACAGGTGCTCGGAAGCATTGAGGAGCAGGGGAAACTGACGGAGGAATTAAAGGAAAAGATTCTGGCGGCAGAGACACTCGTAGCAGTCGAAGATCTGTACCGTCCGTACCGCCCGAAGAGAAAGACCAGAGCCAGCGTGGCGAAGGAAAAAGGGCTCGAACCGCTTGCGGAACTGATCCTCGCGCAGGATCTGACGGTGCCCGCGCTTGAGGCGGCAGCGGAATATGTGAATGAGGAAAAGGAAGTAAAGACGCCGGAGGAAGCACTGCAGGGAGCGAAGGATATCATTGCGGAAGCTGTGTCCGATGACGCGGAATACCGTACTTATATCAGACAGGCGACCTTTGAGGAAGGGAAACTCATCAGTACGGCAAAGGATGAGAAGGCAGAGAGCGTCTATGAGATGTATTATCAGTACGAGGAGCCTGTGAGCAAGGCGGCAGGACACAGGATCCTTGCCTTAAATCGCGGCGAGAATGAGAAGTTCCTGGTGGTGAAGATCCAGGCGCCGGAGGAGCGGATCTTGCGTTTCCTTGAGAAAAAGATGATCACGAAGGAAAATCCTATCACTACGCCGGTCCTCAAGGATGTGATCGAGGATAGTTATCAGAGACTGATCGCTCCTGCGATCGAGAGGGACATCCGCAATGAACTGACGGAAAAAGCGGAAGATGGCGCGATCACAGTATTTGGTAAGAATCTGGAGCAGCTCCTGATGCAGCCGCCGATCGCCGGGAAGACGGTACTCGGATGGGATCCGGCGTTCCGCACGGGCTGTAAGCTGGCGGTCGTGGATCCGACGGGAAAGGTGCTTGATACGAAGGTGATCTATCCGACGGCGCCGCAGAATAAGGTGGAGCAGGCAAAGGCAGAGTTAAAGAAGCTGATCGCAAAATATCATGTGAGCCTGATCTCCGTCGGGAACGGTACGGCTTCCAGAGAATCGGAGCAGGTGATCGTGGATCTTTTGAAGGAGATTCCCGAGCCGGTACAGTATGTGATCGTCAATGAAGCCGGCGCTTCCGTGTATTCCGCCAGCAAGCTTGCGACAGAGGAATTCCCGAATTTTGACGTCGGACAGAGAAGTGCAGCTTCCATCGCAAGGAGGCTTCAGGATCCGCTCGCGGAGCTTGTGAAGATCGATCCGAAATCGATCGGCGTCGGACAGTATCAGCATGATATGAATCAGAAGAAATTGAGCGATGCACTCGAAGGTGTTGTCGAGGACTGCGTGAATCGTGTCGGGGTGGATCTGAATACAGCATCAGCATCGCTTCTGGAATATATCTCGGGAATCACGAAAGTGATCGCCAAAAATATCGTTGACTACCGGGAGACGAACGGCAGGTTCACTGACAGGAGACAGCTGCTCAAGGTGGCGAAGCTGGGACCGAAGGCGTTCGAGCAGTGTGCCGGTTTCATGCGTATCCTGGACGGTGACAATCCGCTTGACGCGACGAGCGTCCATCCGGAATCCTATCAGGCGGCGGAGCAGCTGCTTGAGAAGCTGGGACTGACCATGGAGGATGTGAAGGAAGCCCAGAGGAAAGCGGCGCAGGAGAAAGGCAAGGCGAAGAAGGCGGTGAAGCCAAAGCCAAAGCAGCAAAGAACAGTGATCCGCAATACAAATACGGCGATGGGCAGAGCGCTTGCGGCAGCGATGGGGCAGCAGGCAGTCCTTGCACAGCCGGAGGAGGAAGAGGAGAAGAGCACGACGGCAACAAGCGGTCTGGAACGCCGCATAAAGGATAAGAAGAAGCTGGCAGCGGAGCTTGGCATCGGAGAACTGACGCTGACGGATATCTTAAAAGAGCTGGAGAAACCCGCAAGAGATCCCCGCGACGATATGCCGGCACCGATCCTTCGAAGCGATGTGCTCGATATGAAAGATTTGAAGCCGGGCATGATCCTGAAGGGAACGGTGCGCAATGTCATCGACTTCGGCGTGTTCGTGGATATCGGTGTCCATCAGGACGGCCTGGTACATATTTCCCAGATTACGGATCGCTTCATCAAGCACCCGATGGAGGCGGTCAGCGTGGGAGATATCGTGGATGTCCAGGTGCTTTCCGTGGATATGGCGAAAAAGAGGATCTCCCTCACAATGAAGATCAAGCAGCCCAAATAGGCAGGCCGGGAAAAGATAACTGTTGTGATACCGCTGCGGCTCCCGGGGCGTCTTAGACAAGTGTGATACCCGTAAGGTATCATAAAGGGGTTATTATTAGTATTTCTCAAAAGAACAGAATTGCGTTATGATAACCATAACACCAATGAATCTTGAAAAAGGACAGAACCTGTGCTTCGCGAGAGCATGGGTTCTGTCCTTTTTATGCGCAGACCCGCAGATCGGAAAATGCTGCTGATGCAGCCTGCGGGTTGCGCAACGGCAGTGGGTTCCCCACTGCCCGACTTGCGCTTTTTGACCGATTATCGTATAATGACGACGGAAAAGAAGGAGGATGAGATGGAAAAGACGGGATTTTTGCAATCAATTGCCGATAACGCGCTGTTTGTGGCGGAGTTTATCGGGATCGTAGTGCTTATTATACTGGTTTCCTATGGGATGGAAAAGTGGGCGGCAAAGAGAAACGGTTCGTCGGAGAGAGTGCTGACGACAAAGAAAGTGGCCGTGATCGGCACATTTTCTGCGATCGCAGCGATCCTTATGGTGTTTGAACTACCGGTGCCTTTTGCTCCCATGTTTTATAAGATTGATTTCAGTGAGATACCGGCGCTGATCGGAACGTTTGCTCTGGGACCGGTTGCGGGGGTACTCATTGAATTCTGCAAGATCGTGCTGAAGATATTATTAAAGCCGACAACTACGGCTTTTGTCGGAGAACTTGCCAATTTTGCGGTGGGCTGCAGCTTCCTGCTCCCCGCTTCCGCATGCTATCTGGCACGCCGCAAGAAGTCCGGTGCCATAGCAGGTGTGCTGCTCGGGACAGCATGCATGACAGTGTTCGGTACACTTTTTAACGCAGTGTATCTGCTGCCGAAATTTGCACAGATGTATGGAATGCCGCTCGAAGCGATCATAGAGATGGGAACGAAGATCAATCCTTCGATTGACAGCATAACAACGCTTGTTATTTTATGCGTAGCCCCGCTGAATCTGTTAAAGGGCTCTGTGGTGTCGCTGGTGACGATGCTTGTTTATAAGAAACTGAGTCCGATCATCAAAGCATAGACGCGGGGAAGGCTTCCCCGGGAAGCGGGATCGGCAGGAGTGAAAGGTATTATGAATAAAGAGTTAAACAAAGATTTAACAATAGGTGAGCCGCGGGCAGTACTCTGGAAGTTCTGCCTGCCTCTTTTTGGCAGTGTGATCTTTCAGCAACTCTATAATATTGCGGACAGTCTGGTCGCGGGCAAGTTTGTGGGAGAGGCGGCGCTCGCGGCTGTGGGGAACAGTTACGAGGTTACGCTGATTTTTATTGCGATCGCGTTCGGATGTAATATCGGATGTTCGGTCGTCGTCTCCCAGCTTTTCGGCGCAAAGAAAATCAAGGATATGAAGACGGCGGTATACACCACGCTGATTTCCAGCGCGGTGATCTGTGCGGTGCTGATGATCTGTGGATTTGCTTTCTGCACGAAGCTGCTTACTCTGATCAACACACCGGCCGACATCATGGCGGACTCCGGATTGTATCTGGATATTTACATATTGGGGCTTCCGTTCCTGTTCTATTATAATGTATCGACGGGAATCTTTTCGGCGCTCGGGGATTCCAGGACACCGTTCCGGTTCCTGGCAGTGTCCTCCGTGTCCAACATCGGTGTGGATATCTGGTTCGTCAAAGGATTTCAGATGGGCGTGGCAGGTGTTGCGTGGGCAACTTTCCTCTGTCAGGGTATCAGCTGCATCCTGGCGGTTACCTTTGTGCTCCGCAGACTTTCCGGCATCCGGACGGAGGAAAAGGCGCCGTTTTTTTCCTGGCGGATTCTTGGCAGGATTGCGGGGATCGCCATTCCGAGTATGCTGCAGCAGAGCTTCGTGTCGGTGGGCAATATCGTGATACAGAGTGTGATCAACAGTTTTGGCGCCAGTGTGATCGCGGGATATTCCGCTGCCGTCAAGCTAAACAACATGGTCATCACGTCCTTCACGACGCTGGCAAACGGCATCTCCAATTATGCCGGACAGAATATCGGAGCGGGAAAGACGGCGCGTGTGCGCCAGGGATTCCGGGCAGGCGTCGGAATGGTGTGGACGATCTGCGTGCCGGTAGCAGCTTTGTATTTCTTCGCGGGCAAGTATCTGGTGCTGCTCTTTATGGACAGTGGGGCACAGATGGCGGTCGCAACGGGAGTGCAGTTTCTGTGCATCGTAGCGCCTTTCTACTTCGTGGTTTCCGTCAAACTGGTGTCAGACGGGATCCTAAGGGGAGTCGGACTGATGAAGCAGTTTATGGCGGGAACCTTTACGGATCTCATCCTGAGGGTGGTTCTTGCGATCATTTTTGCAAAGAAGATCGGGTCTCTGGGAATCTGGCTGTCCTGGCCGGTGGGATGGAGTATTGCAATGGTGATGTCGGTTATGTTTTACCGGAATTTTATTAAAAAGGAAGAAATCCGGAGGAATTAAAAAAAGTTTAAAAAATTTCCCATGGACTTCTTAATATAATTAAGGTATGCTGAAATCAGCAATGGGGCAGGAAAGAGATACAGAAGGTTGCTTCCTGCCTGCTTTTTATTGGATAAGAGAGGGAGGAAAAATGGGTGGACTGATTACCATAAGGGATATTCACAAGATCTACAATCCCGGCGAAAATGAAGTGCGGGCGCTTGACGGCATAGATCTTGATATTGACGAAAGAGAATTTGTGGCGATCATCGGGCAGTCCGGTTCCGGAAAATCTACATTGATGAACATGTTGGGATGTCTGGATGTGCCGACCAGCGGCAGTTATCTGCTGCATGGGCAGGATGTCGGGCACATGAGTGATGATGAATTGTCCGATGTGCGAAACAGGGAGATCGGTTTTATTTTTCAGGGATTCAACCTGATCCAGAATCTGACGGCGGTGGAAAATGTGGAATTGCCTCTGATTTATCGGGGAGTCGGAAAAAAGGAACGCCATGAACTTGCGGTCGAAGCACTTAAGAAAGTGGGACTGGAGAAGCGAATGAGCCACAGACCGGCGGAAATGTCCGGCGGACAACAGCAGAGAGTCGCGATCGCAAGAGCGATTGCACAGGCACCACCGATTATCCTCGCGGATGAGCCGACGGGAAATCTGGATTCCGGCTCCACGGAGGAGATCATGGATATCTTAAGAGGACTGCACAGCGAGGGGCGCACCGTGATCGTCATCACGCACGACAATGATATCGCAGCCCGGGCGGCGCGAGTGATTAAGATCAGAGACGGAAAAATAGCATCTGACAGTAAGGGAGTATAAGATAATGAAGATCAAAGGATTAGAAGGAAAGAAGATTAAGATCAAGAAGAGATGGATTGCACTGGGCATTGTCCTGTTAATCATTGCCGGTGTGACAGTGAATGCGGTCAACAAGGGAAACCAGGTGCCGCAGATTCCCGCCGCACAGGTGACGAGAGGGGATGTTGAGACGATCGTCAGCGCCAGCGGTGTGGTGGAGAGCGAGGAAAGCAGAGTTTATTATGCACCTCTGAATGCCAAGGTTGAGAAGGTCAATGTGGAGAAGGGTGATTCCGTCAAGAAAGGTGACGTGCTGCTCACTTACGATACGGAGGATCTGGAATTTACACAGAGAGAGGGAAGTCTTGAGGCGGCTGCCAGTGAGAACAGCTATCTGAGCGCCATTGCAGAGAGTGACAAACAGCAGAAGATCTACAACGATTCGACACAGGCACTGGCCGATGTGGAGTCGATGATCAAAGCCGAGCAGGATTTCATCGACAATCTGAAGAATTACATCACGGACGAGAAGGCAAAGAGACGTCTGGAACTGCTCAACGAGAAATATAAACTGAACCGTCAGCAGAATGGGATTGCCGTAAACATGGAGATCAAGCCGGACGGTAAGATCACGGATTCCATGTGGAGCGCCGAGTATGAGGTCAAAAATAAGATCGCGGAGATCGACAAGAAGATCGAGGCGCTGGATCTCAACGAAGAATTGACAGATATCGAACAGCAGATTGTGAAGGAACAGGAAAGACTTGAGGATCTGAAGGAATATAAGGCAGACCGCAAGGCAGACCAGAGTTCTGCGGAGAATGCGATCCTGAATGAATACAAAAAGAAAGAGCTGGAAGCGGCTGCGCAGAAGACAAAGATTAATGAAGAACGCGCACAGGCTCATCTGGACGAGGCGCTGGAAGGCATCACAGCCGAGTTTAACGGAGTGATCACGGAACTGAACGTACATGACGGCTTCGTTACCGACCAGAGTTCCAAACTGATGACGGTGGAGAGCAGCGAGGATGTCCGTGTCAATATCTCCCTTTCCAAGTACGATCTGGAGAAAGTGACAGAAGGACAGAAGGCGGAAGTGACCGTCGCAGGCAAGAAATATGACGGTGTAGTCAGCAAGATCAATCATGTGGCGGAGAAGAATGATTCCGGAACGAGACTGGTGACAGCTCAGATACATATCGACAATCCGGACAAGAGCATCTATCTGGGGATCGAGGGAAGAGTCCTGATTCATGCCCAGACATCCAAGGATACGCTCGTGGTGCCTTTTGCAGCGATCAATACGGATCAGAAGGGAGATTTCTGCTATGTGATCTCCAATGGCGTGGTGGAGAGACGTTCTGTGACAGTGGGACTGACATCCGAGGATCAGATGGAGATCCTGGAGGGCTTATCCGAGGGAGATGTTGTCATCACGGATTCCTCGATGGGCGTTGAGGAAGGCATGGCTGTAGAACCGCTGATTGAGGAAGCTGCAGAGGATGAGAGCGAGAGCGCTCAGTAAGGCGGGAGGTCAGTATGTCTCA
>CAMGRE010000086.1 GCA_946061355.1 uncultured bacterium
GATGACATCGGGATCAAGCGGCGGATTTCCTTATTGTTTTAACGGGCGGATATGCTGCCGCTTCGAGGACTGTCTGAGCGAAGCGAGTGTGCATTCGCCGAAGGCTGCGTGTCCGCTTGCGGACATGCAGATACTAAGACACTTCTCGAAATGTAGTCGATTGCTTTGTATCAACATAATTGTTCAAATAAAATAAGGAACCGCTGTCTCTTGCAGCAGTCCCTTTCCTTTCTGTCAGTTTACCGCTCCTGGTGTCGGGTTGGCGTAATAGCGGAATTCGTCCGTCTCTCCGAACCTTCCGTAGCTTTCCCTCTCTGCCATATCGGGAATCGTGATGGAATCTATGGTCTTTCCTTTCCTGATCAGCGAAACGGCTGTATTTGTTTTGATCTGTACGGTGCCACCTTCGTCAATACCTGCCAGGAATACTTCTCCCGGGGCAAGCTCCTGATCAGGCAGATAGAAACGCAGGATAGAGGGAGAGCTGTTTGTCAGCGCATATTCTCTCAGATTGATGGGATGATCGGTCGGATTATATATCTCGACCCATGTGTTGCCTTTTTCGCAGCAGGCTTCACTGATCATCAGACCGTTGCAGCTGCTGTCCTGCTCGGTAATAAGCTGGACGGTAATTATTCCATCCCGGATCAGGGAACTGTCCAGAGTAACCTCCTGTTCATAAACCTTTTCTCCGTTGATCTCCCAGTATGCAAATTCATGATAAGCATTTGTCTCGCAGGACAAGGCCATCGGATAATCGCCGTAATATCTGCCACTAAAATCACCATCCTTGCAGGTGAGCTCGGTTGTGCTGAATTTGATTATCGTGCCGCTGTCGGGGCAGGATACCCGTAATTCGTACGGAGCCTTCGGAGAGAAGGTCTCGTTAATATAGGCGTATAATTCCTCTTTTCTGGCGAAAGCGGCTTCCTTCAGGAGATTTACATTGCGCTGCCGCTGTGCCTCGTCCTCAGGAGCATAGAACATGCTGGCGATCAGATTGAAGGCGTTGTTGGCCTCGTTGATGACCTGATCCAGATGTTCCCTGTCGAAGAGCCCGCTGTTCATCAGATCACATAACGTGTTGAGAAACTGATCTCGGTAACGGTCAACCTGTGTGAGTGTTCCCATGACGGTGCCGTTCTCTTTGATGTTCGAGAAGTAAGCAACCCAAAGATCGTCGTCGTACCGGAAATCGTAGGTACAGTCCAGGTCATTGATCAGGAAACGGTATTTTCCGTCACTGAGCGGATAGGAAGCGGCCGGACTGCTGAGATAACGCCAGATAGCATAATTTTTCTTGGGATAATCCGTATTGTTTACCAGTACCTCATAAGCATAGTATGAGAACATGTCCTGTATCGAGACAATTTCCTCAAAAGCTTTTTGTGCATCTTCGGACAGAATCGGGGAATTCTCGATATCCGGATAGCTGTAGTACAGATCCGCATAACCTCCGTACTCCGTGCAAGCCCTCTCGGAATCCTTGCAGACCTCAAGATAATCTCTGCTCAGGTGCGTTTTCGATTCCGTATTATAGCGGTTATACGTGTCCTGAAGCTGAGTGATGCCATACAATTCCCCGTTCAGATAGATGATGGCAGGTCTTGCGCCGGCAACCATAAAGCCTGCTTCATCGGCAAGGCGGCTGCCGACATTCCAGCGCAGCATGGTTCCCTTTTGCTCGGGATCGGCAATTCCGGCATTGTATTCGTTTCCGCCGTTTCGAAAGACCATATTGTTAAAGTTCTGAATATGGCAGAATTCAGTACCGCGCGTGTTGTAATAATGGAAAAAGTCATAAATGAAAGAAGGATGAGCGCTGTCATATTCCGATCCGGCAAGCACCTTCAGGGAATAGGGGTAATGCGTCATGGAGCCGTGGTCTCCGTCAACACACAGCCCGACATCCTGACTGACAACATTTCTTCCGTCCGGCTCAAAAATTTCCATATGGGCATTGCGGATCCAGTCTTCTCCGCGCTGTTTGCAGTTTTGCTGCTCGAACCATTTCCACTCCTCGACAGTGGAACCGATGGTTGCCATGGGATAGAGGATCCCTGTTTCCGGAGAGTAAAGCCCGTCTTCTTCCGTGGTGAGTGATACGACAAGCGCATTTGTCCACAGATCGGCATTCTGTCCCACAAAATAGCAGGCGTTGTAGGGACCGCCTATCGTATCACCGTCGCGGTCACAAACGACGGCACGCAGATTGACAGATCGGATGTCTTCGGTGGAAGAGAATGTCAAGGGTTGTGTATAGAGCGTGGAGGAACTGTCCGGTGTGCTTCCGTCCAGCGTATAGTAAATATGCATACGGGAAAACAAAGGATTGGAAAGTGTCATGGAGATTTGGAGATCCTTTGTGTAGAAACCGTTCTCCTCCGAAAAGGAGAAACTGTCATCAATATCATGTTGAAAAAGAAGACTGTGCAGCCTGTGTTTTGACAGGGGATAAAGGATCAGGCACAAAAGAGTCATAAAAAACAGTATTTTTTTGCCGTGCTTCAAATGAATAAACACCCTTTCCGATATGTGTGACTGATTGAACGGTTTTAACGATGAGGTATCTCGTTTCCTTCTCTTTGGTATATTAATAGAAAGAAGCTGTGGCAAAGGCGATGGCCACTCCGAGAATGGCGCCTGCCAGAACCTGGAGGGGTGTATGCCCGACAAATTCTTTCAGCTTGTCTTCCATGCTGACACCTTTTCCCATATTGGAAAAGAGCTCGATCATTTCGTTCAATACCTTTGCCTGAATGCCGGTTTCACGACGCACGCCAATGGCATCGTACATGACCACGATGGCAAAAAAAGCGGCGATGGCGAACTCGAAACTGTTGCTGCCGTAGTGGAAATATGTGGTTGTAGCAAGGGCGCATACCGTGGAGGAATGTGAACTCGGCATACCGCCGCTGCCGACCATGCGCTCGGCTACAAACTGTCTGGTCAGGGCTGTGTGGATGACCGTCTTGAGAATCTGCGCCACCAGCCATCCCAAAGCGGCGGAGACAAAGATTTCGTTTTGAAGTAAATTGCTGAAAAAAGTTGTCATGGGTTTTCGTCTTTCTGTTGTTGGATACATTTTTGGGTAATAAGTAAAATCCCTTTCAGTTTACTACCATTTCCGGCGATATTCAAGAGGAGTCATGCCTTCGGAACGCTTAAACATTCTGATAAAGTAGGCGGTATCCTGAAATCCGCACAGAGAAGCGATCCTCTCGACACTGTCTGAAGAGAAGCGGAGCAGCTCCTTGGCGTGGGAAATCCTGATCATGATCAGGGCATTCCCGGGGGTCGTTCCATAATTCTTTTTATATTCGCGGATCAGATAGTATTTGCTGATATAAAACATCTGACTCAGATCGTCCAGGGAGGACTGTTCACTGAAATGTGTGTGAAGGTATTGATTGACAAGTGACAGTTTTTCCCGGACATCGCGCTGGGACTTTGTGCCTGCCGTGCTCTCCTGATAGCAGTATGAGATCAGCTGCGTCAGATAAGCGTGGGACATCAGTTCCTTTAAGGGTTCGGAACTCTTGTGAAGCAGCAGAAGCGCCGAGAGACATTCGTTGAAAATCGCAGGGTTCTCGGGAGTAAAAACGGCGGGCAGATTCTGAGTGGAGAATTGCCGGTAAAACTCCGCTGCCGTCTCACCGGAAAAATGAACCCATTTCAATTCCCACGGAAAAGAAGAACTGCTCTCATGGGAATAAGGAAAATGACAGTCGATCCAGGCACAGTCGCCCTGCTTTAATGAAAAGGTCTGGGAACGGTAGGTGAGTTCCCCTTTCCCGGTCAGCACGATCAGAAACAGGAAAGAGTCGATCTGGTCGCGACTGCTGATATGAGGTCTCAGGCTCTGGAGAGAACCGATTTCCTGTGCATAGAGATAATGTCCTTTTGCATATGCGGACGGTGTGATAATGACTCTGTCCGAAACGGAAGGGGAATTGGAAGTAATCATAGCAATATAATCCTATTTTTGGGCAATATATTTTGTTGATACTGTAATAGCATGGTGATATACTTCAAAGGAATGAAGCAAAATAATTATAGAATGTCAGCTTCACAAATGCAACACAAAATTGTTCAAGGAGAATAAATATGAAAAATGTAGCACTGATCACCGGTATTACCGGGCAGGACGGTTCCTATCTGGCTGAGTTCCTTTTGGAAAAGGGATATGAGGTACACGGTCTGATCCGCAGACACAGTATCTCCAATACGGCGAGGATCGATCACCTGATCGCCTCCGATTATTATAAGGTAAAGTTTTTCCTGCATTTTGCAGATACGACGGATTCCAGCAATCTGATGAGACTGATCGCGGAAATCCGTCCTACCGAGGTTTACAATCTGGCGGCGCAGTCGCATGTGGGAATTTCTTTTGAGGTTCCGGAGTATACCGCGGAGGCAACGGGGAACAGCACTCTGAAGCTGCTCGAGGCAATCCGGGTGAACGGCGGGAACTGCCGCTATTACCAAGCATCCACGTCGGAGCTTTTCGGCGGTCTGCCGGAGACGGCTCCGCAGAGCGAGAAGACACCTTTTTATCCCAAGAGCCCTTATGGAGTGGCGAAGCTGTATTCTTACTGGATCACGGTGAATTACAGGGAATCCTACAACATATTTGCCTGCAACGGTATTCTGTTTAACCATGAGTCCCCCCGCCGTGGCGAGAATTTCGTCACGAGGAAGATTACGCTTGCCATCGCCAATATCATTGCGGGCAGACAGGAGAAGCTGTCGCTCGGCAATATGAATGCGAAGCGCGACTGGGGCTTTGCCGGAGATTATGTGGAAGGTATGTGGCTGATGCTGCAGCAGGACAAGCCGGATGACTATGTGCTGGCAACCAATGAGACACACACGGTGAGAGAGTTTGTCGAGGCAGCATTCGGAGAACTCGGAATCCGGATCAGATGGGAAGGCGAGGGCATTAATGAAAAGGGAATTGATGAGAAGACGGGAAAAGTGCTCGTGGATGTGAATCCGGAGTTTTACCGTCCGGCGGAGGTGGAATTCCTCTGGGGGAATTCTTCCAAAGCAGAGAAAGAGCTCGGATGGAAGCGCAGGGTTGATTTCAAGGCACTGGTTGCCATGATGATGGACAGCGATATGAAAGAGATCGCAGGCATGGACTGCGCGACATACAGGGAGCAGAATCAGTGAGTGGGATCGGACCTCACAGCCTGCAAAGAACAGAACAGGCAGAAATTGTGTAAAAAATTGAGAGAAAGAAGAGAGAAAATGGAAAAGGGAATCAGACAGACAGACAAAATCTATGTGGCGGGACACAGGGGGCTGGTTGGCAGCGCCATCGTGAGGAGTCTGAATCGTCAGGGATATGAGAATGTGATCGGCAGGACACACAAGGAGCTTGATCTGACAGATCAGGCGGCGGTGCGCGATTTCTTTGAGAAAGAACGGCCGGACGTTGTTGTGTTGGCGGCTGCCAAGGTGGGCGGCATCAACGCGAACAACACGACGCCGGCAGAGTTCGCCTACGAAAATATGCAGATCCAGTGCAATGTGATCAAATGCTGTCATGATTATCAGGTAAAGAAACTGCTGTTCCTGGGAAGTACCTGCATCTATCCCAGGATGGCTCCGCAGCCGATCCCTGAGAGCGCGCTGCTCACGGGACCGCTTGAGGAGACAAACGAGGCTTATGCGATCGCCAAGATCGCGGGTCTTGAGATGTGTAAGTTTTTCAAGCGTCAGTACGGGGATGATTTTATCAGTTGTATGCCGACGAACCTGTACGGACCGTACGACAACTATGAACTGCAGGGCTCTCACGTGATGCCGGCCATGATCCGCAAATTCCATGAGGCAAAGGTGAACGGAGCGCCGACTGTGGAACTGTGGGGAACGGGTCAGCCGCTGCGGGAATTTCTGTATGTTGATGACATGGCGGATGCCTGCGTCTATCTGCTGGAGCATTACAGCGGGGAGCAGCATGTGAATATCGGCACCGGCAAAGAGCTGACGATCGCTGAACTGGCACAGATCGTGAAGAAGACGGTCGGATATCAGGGCGAGATCGTATGGAATGCGGAGATGCCGGACGGTACGCCGAGGAAGCTTACGGATGTGTCGAAACTCCACAGCTTGGGATGGCATCACAAGGTGGAACTGGAGGAAGGCGTGGCGCTGGCATATGAGTGGTTCGTGCAGAACGAACAAAACGCACGTAAATAGCGGATATAGCGCACAAAACAGGAATGAATACCGGTTTGCGCGATAACTGAAAATTTACAAAAATCTCCTTTTTTGTTATGCTTTGTCTATGGAAAGAGAATATGGCGATAACTGTATACAAGGTGGAAAAGGGGTATGAATATGGAAAAGGAAAAGGAAGAAGCGATCAAACTGGAATGCTATGTGACAAAGATCATGTTGGATATGGGCGTGCCGGCACATCTGAAAGGATATCATTATCTGAGGGCGGCAATCCTGCTGTCGGAGAGGGATATGGAGACGGTAAGCAGTGTGACGAAGCTCCTCTATCCGGAAATCGCCAAAAAATTCAGGACGACGGACCAGAAGGTGGAACGCGCCATCAGGAATGCCATTGAGGTTTCCTGGGAGAGGGGAAATCCCGATACTTTTATGGAACTGTTCGGCTATTCGGCAAAAGCCGGAAAGACAAGACCGACCAACAGTGAATACATTGCCAGAGTGGCAGACAAGATACGGCTGGATGAACGCTCGGGCATATTGAATGCAATGACCGCGTGAGGAAACTCACGCGGTTGCTTTTTTGTCATTTTCTGCTATGATTGTATCAGAAATAATGTTAGTGGAGAATAACATGATCGCTTTTTTACTATGTGTAGCAGTGCTTCCTTTTCTGGCGGGAAGCTGGATATTGTGTTTCAGGAAAAACAGTGGCGAAAAGAATCAGGAAAGGCTGCCTCTTGCCGAAATTTATGCGGCGGGAGTGATGCTGCTCTTTGCTTTGGGAGAACTGGCGGGCTGCGTTGTGATCAAGCTGGATGGAAGCTTCGCGATGTACAAAAAGGTTTTTGGCGCATTGGGCGCGGCAGCGCTGTGTGTTTCCGTGCTCCTCGGCAGGAAAACGCTGAAACGGATACCGTCGGAACTGGGACAGCGCGTCAGGGATTTCTTTGGGGGATTCACAGACAAAGACAATGCGCGGAAATTTGTGACGGGCTGTGTGATATTGCTGCTTTTGTTCCATATAGCGGGGTATTTTATTTATGTGCCGGATGTGGGGAGTGATGTGACGGTGGAAACCGTACATGTTACCGATGTCACGGGAACGGTCTTTCAGTATAATCCCGTGACGGGAACGCAGATGGAACACGGCGTGTATCCGGTCTATAAGCTTGCGTCCCTGCCGCTTTTGTATACACTGATTGTTCAGCTGACGGGGATGCAGACTAATCTGATGCTGTTCTATGTGATACCGGTGTGGGTGATACTTGTGTCCTTTGCACTTACAGTGAATTGGGCGTCTGTTCTGTTTCCGGAGCGAAAGGATATGCGCGGCCGTTTTCTGCTCTTGTATCTTCTACTGATCACGTTCGGCGATTACGCGGACGGTACCTTTGCATACGGTCTGCTTCACGGTGCGTGGAAAGGAGCCGTCGTTGCCTGTGCGCTTGCAGTTCCTTTTGGTTTTTGCATGGTGTATCACATTTTTGCGGAGAAGCAGTGGATCTACGGAGGAGCTGGTGTTCTGCTGGCGCTTGCGGGATTTTTGTTTGCGAGACCGCTCTTTGTACCCCGGATCATGTTTGCGTCATCGGACGAGGCTTTTCATGAATGGGCGCTTCTGTTTCTGGCGGTTCTGGCGTTATGCCTTGTGCGGGAGAGAAGGAAGCAGAGCTTCAAAAAGAGAGAAGTGATCTGCCTGGCATTCGTATTGTTTACCGGTGTGATTGTCGGCAGCCCTCTGACGCTGCTTGCGCTTGCTTATGTGGGTACACTGCTTACGGGAACGGTATCGGAACGGAAGAAAAGCCGCTCGATTCTGGCAGGGCTGATTGTGATCATATGTCTTGCCGGCACGGTGCTGCCGCTCAATGCAGATACGATAAAGAAACAATACATTCCGCAGGAGAGCCTTGAGGTGCAGAAGCGGATCAATGAACTGGCGGTGCAGCTTAAGCAGGTGTGCCTTGCGGCTCCGGAAGATGTGATGGAACAGGCGAGGATTCTGAATGCACAGGTATGTCTGCCTTACGGAAAGGATATGTGGCATGAGGACTGCAACAGGGAAGTGGCGGACACGTACACGGAAGCACAGGAACTACTGTATCAGCAGATGAAGACGGATTACCTGCAGCCGGATACGGCGGCTGCCATGGCGAAAGAAGCAGGCTGTAATGTTCTGGTGCTCAGGGAAGTGATGAGTGAAGACGCCATGCGCCAGGGAGGATGGCAGCAGGCGGAGGATGTCACAGGCTACGCAGTCTATTACCGTGGGCAATGAGTCGGAAATTATGCAGGTACTGTTCATAAGAAAGAAATTATGATAAAATAATATGATTAAAGTTGCAAAGGAGAGAGACCTTTGAAATTATTGAGTGTGATTGTTCCCTGCTACAATGAGGAGGAGAACGTTCCCTATTTCTATGAAGAGTTATTAAAGCAGGAGGCGGCACTGGAGGAACGTCAGGTGCAGCTGGAGATCATCTATGTGGATGACGGTTCCAAAGACCGGACGGTGGAAGAAGTAAAGAAACTCCATCAGAAGGATGAGAGGGTTCATCTTGTGTCCTTTTCCAGGAATTTCGGAAAAGAGGCGGGGATTTATGCCGGATTGAAAAAGGCTGCCGGTGATTATGTGGTATTGATGGATGCGGATCTGCAGGATCCGCCGTCGCTTTTGCCCGAGATGCTTCATTATCTCGAGGATGAGGGCTATGATTCCGTGGCAACCAGACGCGTGACCAGGAAGGGTGAACCGGTGATCCGTTCCTTTTTTGCACGGACATTCTACCGGCTGATGAAACATATCTCCAGGACGGAGATTGTGGACGGAGCCAGGGATTACCGGCTGATGAAGCGCCCCGTGGTGGATGCCATCCTGTCTATGACGGAATATAACCGGTTTACCAAGGGGATTTTCGGCTGGGTGGGCTTTCAGACCAAATGGCTGGAATATGAAAATATCGAGCGTACCAAGGGCGAGACAAAGTGGAATTTCTGGAAGCTGTTTCTTTACTCGCTGGATGGGATTCTGGCATTTTCCACGGCGCCGCTTGCGTTTGTCTCGGTGCTGGGATTGTTGTTCTGTTTTCTGGCGTTTGTGCTGATTATCTTTACGATCGTGCGGACGGTTGTGTTCGGGGATCCGACGTCGGGCTGGCCGTCACTTGTGTGCATCATTTCCCTGATCAGCGGTGTGCAGCTGCTTTGTCTGGGAATTGTGGGACAATATATGTCAAAGATGTATATGGAAGTCAAAAACAGACCAATTTATCTTGTGAAGGAAGAATTATAGGCTGATATGAGGATGGAAGAGCAAAAGATCAGCATCATTGTTCCTGTATATAATGGTGCACAGTTCCTTGAGGAGACAGTGGCCTCTGTCAGGAGACAGACGTGGCAGAACTGGGAATTGCTTCTGGTGGATGACTGTTCCAAAGATCAAAGCTATGAGATTATGAAGCGGCTGGCAGCGGTAGATCCCCGGATTGTTCCTCTGCAGCAGGAGTGTAACGGCGGCGCGGCGCGGGCGAGAAACCGTGGTGTCGCGGAGGCGACAGGGCGGTACATCGCGTTCCTGGATGCGGATGATCTGTGGATGCCGGACAAGCTTTCCCATGAGATGGAATTCATGGACAGGACGGGCGCCGGTTTTGTGTTCAGCGGCTACGAGTTTGCTGATGAGAACGGAAAGGGACTCGGCAAGGTTGTCAGGGTGCCGGCAACGATCAATTACCGGCAGGCTCTGCAGAATACGACGATATTTACCTCGACGGTGTTGTTCAATACGGATGTGATACCGCAGGAACTGATCCGGATGCCGCTTGTAAAGAGCGAGGATACAGCACTGTGGTGGAAACTTTTGCGCAAAGGGTATACGGCGCACGGGCTCGATGAGAATCTGGTGCTATACCGTAGAAGCGCAGGCACTTTGTCCTCCGACAAGCTGGAGGCGGTGAGGAGAA
>CAMGRE010000087.1 GCA_946061355.1 uncultured bacterium
TTGGGACAAGCTTGCAAAATCCTATACAAAGAATACGGAAAAGGCATTTGGTGAGGCCAACAACAGGGTGATAAATGAAACAAAAAAGTATTGCACGAAGGGTATGAATGTTCTGGATGTCGGATGCGGAACGGGCCTGATTATAAAAGACATTGCCCCTTTTGTTTCTGGTGTGAAAGCTATAGACACCTCGCCCGAAATGATAAAAGAAGCTAAGAAAAATGAGATAGACAATATTGAATGGGAGACAGCCGATCTGTTTTCTCTCAATCAGGAAGAACACTTTTCCATGGTTACGGCATTCAATGTCCTGCTGTATCTGGACGAGGTAGAAAGCGTTATGCAAAAAATATACAGCCTTTTGGATCAGGGCGGGTATTTTATTTCGGTGACAGATTGTCTGGGAGAAAAAAGGACCTTTCTTTCCAAACTTCAGTCAATCGGCATAAAATTGGGCTTCTTTCCTAAAATGACAGAGTTCAGGATAACCGAGTTAAAAGAAATCGTGAAAGCCAATGGATTTACGATTGTATATGAAGAAAATGTAGCACGAAAAACAAATAATTATCTTATCATAGCAAAAAAGCAGAAAAGAAATTAGTTGCCTGAGAGGAGAACAGTATGAGTTTTGGAGCATTTTTGATCACATCGTTTATCATTATCCTGATGCCCGGGACGGGAGTGGTATATACCATCTCGACCGGGATCATGAATGGGAGACATAAAAGTATTGTTGCGGCGTTTGGCTGTACATTAGGAATCGTGCCTCATCTTTGTGTGAGTATTGCGCTTACTTCTATGCTGATGCAGATGAATAGCACGGTATTTACAATCATGCGATATGCGGGTGCGGCGTACCTGATTTATATGGGCGTGGGAATGATCCGTTCCAAAGACAGCATCCGGTTTGAGGAGGAGACCGGGGCTGAGGGTGCGCTTGCCATCGTTCGCAGAGGAATTCTCATCAACCTGCTGAATCCCAAACTGACATTGTTCTTTTTTTCCTTTCTGCCACAGTATGTAAGAGGAACGGAGGGACAGTTTGTGATTCAGAGCGCCGTGCTGGGAGTTGCCTTTATGATCATGACCTTTGTTGTGTTTGCCGTCTACGGATTGCTGGCGGGTGCGGCAAGGGGCTGGTTTATGAAATCGGAAAAAGGGATCCTGATTCTGCAGAAAATCTTTGGTACGGTATTTATCGGCTTTGCGTTGAAGCTGGCGCTCGAAAATTAGGAAAGTCTGTGTTGATACTATAGCAGAAAACAGTTAAGATAATAAGGAAGACAGCAGATGACTTGACGATATCTGATAAAAAGGAGAGCTACGAATGAAAAAGATCGGATTGGTGGGCGGTACGGGGCCGGAATCCACACTTATGTATTATAAAGAACTGAATACGCGGATCGATCAGCTCACAGGCGGTCGGGAAATGCCTGATCTGTCGATCGAAAGCGTTAATTTTCACAAAGCATGGGAGCTTGTCACGACGGCGCAGTATGACGTGTTGACGGACTATATTGCAGAGAAGATCAAACACCTGGCCCAGGGCGGCGCCGAAGTTGTCTCGCTGACCGCAGCTACGATGCATATCGTATACGACAAACTGTCAGAGAAGGTGGATACTCCGCTGGTGAGCATTCCGGGAGCTGTGAGTGATGCGTGCGTTGACAGGGGATATCACAGAGTGGGGCTTCTCGGGACCATATTCACGATGGAGCAGGATTATATGAAGAAACCCCTGCGGGAAGCGGGCATTGAGGTCTGCATTCCGGAGAAGGAAGACAGAGAGCTGATCGCCAAGCGGATTTATGAGGAGCTTGAGCGCGGGATCGTCAAAGACACGACACTGGCTGAGTTTCAGAATGTCATTGAAAAGATGAGAACAGAGAATGGGATCGAGGCAGTGATTCTCGGTTGTACGGAGCTGCCGCTTCTGCTGAATCCGGACAATTGTCCGCTGCCCTGTCTGGACAGTGTGGAGATTCACATTCAGAAACTGATCGATCTTGCAATGTAATACGGTGGATAAAAGTACATGAATAAAGCAATGGATTCACTAAAATCGGTATTCCGATTCATGGTTTTGATGATAGCGGTTCTCTTTGTAGTGGGAGAACTGATCCTTCCCCGTGAGCTGACGGATGAAACATGTTGTGAGCCGTTTGATGTGCCATGGGAAATGACACGGGAGGACGGCAGTGTGTCGGAGATCAACATTCCGGGAGATTATGAGATCGGAAGGGATGAAAAGGTCATCGTGGAGACGATCCTGCCTGAGGATATTGAACCGAATCTTTATCTTTGCTTCCGAAGCAATCGTCAGGATATGGAGATCTATGTGGGCGATGAACTGCGTCGGCGATATTCCACGGATCAAGCCAGATTGTACGGGAATTCCAGCACGGCAGTGTTCCTCTTTGTGAAGATTGAGGAGGGAGACGGCGGAAAGCCTCTGCGTGTTTCTTATCAGACGGATACCGAATACAGCGGAAAATTCCGGGTTATCTATTATGGAGACAAAATGGGTATCTGGAAAACACTGTTCCAGGGAAGAGGCGGCGAACTGATCGTTTCGATTCTGATGCTGCTTCTGGGTGGAGCCAGTATTGTGGGAAGCTTGATACTGCGGTTTTGTTATCACAAGCCGTTGGAACTGGAATATCTCGGATGGGGCGTATTCCTGACAGCCTGTTGGATGATAGCCGATTCCATCTTCCGGCAATTGTTTTTTCCGAATATCACGATTGTAAATGACCTGGCATTCATCCTGGTCATGCTGATAACCCTTCCTTTTATGATCTACCTGAATGAAGTGCAGAAAAGAAGATACAATTTCTTCTACGTTATTGCAGGTGTGCTGGTCACGGTAGATGCAGTCGTTTGTATAGCGCTGCAGTTTTTGGATATTGTCGATTTTTCCGACAGTATTGCTGTGTTTGCTGGGGTTAGCGGCATCGGAATGCTCCTGATGGCAATTACCATTGTGGCAGATGTGATCAGGGGATATATCGGACAATATAAGCTGGTGGCTGTCGGGATACTGGGGGCAACAATTGCATCAGTCGCACAATTGGTACTCTATTTCCGGAGAAATACGGGTTCCAGTAGTGTGCTGATTGCTTACGGCATGATCTTTCTGCTTGTCATTTCAACAATCAATACGGTGAGGGATATTTTACAGACGGAGAAGGAGAAGCAGCAGGCGATCTACGCAAACGAATCGAAAGCACGATTCCTGGCGAATATGTCCCATGAGATCAGAACGCCGATCAATGCAGTACTTGGAATGGACGAAATGATCCTGCGTGAGAGTACGGAGCAGAACATCAGGGAGTATGCGTCGGACATCCGGAGTGCGGGCAAGAGCCTGCTGGCATTGATCAATGATATTCTTGATTTCTCTAAGATTGAGTCCGGTAAAATGGAGATCGTTCCGGTAGAATATGAGTTGTCCTCTCTGATCTGTGACTGCTATAACATGGTCGTTATGAGGGCACAGGAGAAGAATTTGACATTTACTGTGGTGAATGATGGAACGCTGCCAAACAGATTGTATGGAGATGAGATCCGTGTGCGTCAGGTGATTGTTAATCTGCTGACCAATGCGGTGAAATATACGCGAGAGGGAAGCGTTGTCATGTCTGTGCAAGGGAAACGTATGGAGAACAGCCGGCTTCTTTTGCAGATCAGCGTGCAGGATACCGGGATAGGGATCACGGAAGAAAACCGCGCGAAGCTGTTTGATTCTTTTCAGAGGGTGGATGAGAAAAAGAACCGGAGCATTGAAGGAACCGGGTTGGGACTTGCGATCACCAAACAAATTGTAGAATTGATGCAGGGCTCTATCGCTGTTGAGAGTGAATACGGGAAGGGCTCCGTGTTCAGCGTGGAAATTCCGCAGAATATCATCGAGGATTGCCCTATAGGAGAATTCGCTGCGGGCATTGCGCCTTCCATACTGGAAGAACGACAGACGATAGAGAAACTGTCAGCTCCGGCGGGCAAAGTTCTGGTCGTAGATGATGTGGATATGAATCTCAGGGTATTCTGCGGTTTGCTCAAACGTACGCAGATTCAGGTCGACACGGCACTTAGTGGCAGAGAGGCCCTGGAGATGGCGAGAGATAAGAAGTATCATATGATCTTTCTGGATCATATGATGCCGGAAATGGACGGTGTCGAAACACTCCATGTGCTGAAACAAATGGAAGCGGGACCGAATGCGGATACGCCGATCATTATGCTGACGGCAAATGCCATTGTCGGAGTGCGGGAGCAGTATTTGCAGGAAGGCTTTGCCGATTACCTGTCCAAGCCGATACAAGGCAGCCAGCTGGAAGCGATGATCCGAAAATATCTTCCGGAAGATTGCATGGAGGACGCGGGAACATCGCAGGACATTGCAGGACAGAGCAGTGAGAGCACGGCACTGACGTCCGGATTTGCAGAAAAATTCGGATTTCTGGATGTACAGACCGGTATGAAGTACTGCATTGACAGTGAAGAATTTTATCTGGAAATGCTGGAGGAATATATTAAGAGCGACAGGACACAGGTGATGGAGCAATGTGTTCAGCAGCAGGATTGGAAGAACTATCAGATTCAGGTGCATTCGCTGAAGAGCAATTCCCTTTCCATCGGGGCAGTCGAATTGTCGGAGCACGCCAAATCGATGGAGATGGCGGTGAAAGACGGCCATCTGGATTATGTGGAACAGGAGCAGGAAAGCCTGCTGAATGAGTATAAAGAAATATTACAGAGGATAAAAGAGGAGTTGTCACACTAATGGATCTTTTGGGATTATGGGAAAATGCATTAAAATTTATCGGTATCTTTCTGGTAGAGAGATATGTATTTCTGGAATGCGGCATGGAATTGAAAAGGCAGAAAAGATTCTATTTCCTGTGTGCGGTTATGATCTATCTGACACAGATGGGACTTGGATCTGAGGTCGCAGAGGCCTTTGTCGTGTTTGCCGGAGGGCTCAATATCAGCCTTGCCCGGAAAGAACATCAGGTAAAGAGCTTTTTCCTTATCGTTCCCGTTCTGGGAATCGTGAACGGACTGGTTGCGCCTATCTTTTATATTCCGACGGTTTTGTTCGGTGTGGCACACAGCGCCTCATTCACATGGTATATCTGTCTGGCAGATGGTCTGGTTACGGTTGCGATGGTGCTGTTTGCCGTACGGGGGAGAGAATGGCGCAGACAGTTTCGGGAGGAGGTAGTACACCGCCGGCTGCAGAAGTGGGAGTCCATTTTGCTGCGCTTTGTCGGAGTGCTGATACTGTTTTGCCTGATGGGGTTCAAGCCGGCAATTCATAAGGGAGGAAATGTGCCGGAGGAATTGAAGCTGAGTATCTTCCTGCTGGGAGTTATGACGTTTGCGCTGACACTCACGGTCATTATCCTGATCATGCAGGGAAATAAGCGGTTTTACTATTATGATCAGGTTCTTGACATGCAGAAGGTGGAGTTCGAGAAGGAGAAAGCGGAGGCTTCCAACCGGGCAAAAACCGTCTTCCTGTCAAATATGTCCCATGAGATCCGGACGCCGATGAATACCATCGTGGGGATGACGGATATCCTGCTCAGGGAGGATCAGACCAAGCAGACGCGGGAGTACCTGAACAGTATTAAGAATTCGGGGGAGGCTTTGCTCACGATCATCAATGATATCCTTGACTTTTCCAAGATCGAGTCCGGCAAAATGGAGATCATAGAGGAAGAATATGAGCCGATGTCGATGTTCCATGATCTTGCCATGATGTTTATTAACCGGATCGGGGACAAAAAAGTAGAATTGCTGTATGACATTGATCCCGATATGCCGGTCAAGCTTTACGGAGATGACCAGAGGATCCGTCAGATTGTGATCAATCTGGTAAATAATGCGATCAAGTTTACAGAGCACGGCTATGTGAAACTGTCTGTCCGGATGCAAAAGAGTGGCGGGGACAATACCGAACTGACCTTCCGGGTGGAGGATACCGGACAGGGAATCAAGGAGGAGAACAGGGAGAAACTGTTTGAGTCCTTTGAACAGATGGATACGCGTAAAAACCATAATTTAGAGGGAACCGGTCTGGGACTTGCCATATCCAAGCAGCTTGTGGAGCTGATGGGCGGCAATATTGACTATACGAGTACATACGGAGAGGGAAGTTGTTTCTTCTTTACCATATCCCAGAGGATTGTTGATCCAAAGCCGGCAGCGCGCATTAAGGAAGAGGCTGCTAAGAGCGTCATTGGCATAAAGGTTGCAAATGAATATCTGAAGAGCAGCATTTTGCAGTTGGCAGCTGCTTACCGGGTAGAATGTATTGATCTTGATGCGGAAGCAGAAAAAGCAGACAAAACAGTTGACTTTATCATCACGGATTGTAAGAGTATCGTGTCCGATGAGGAGAGGGCACGGCTTGCATCCGATACAGGCAGACTTTGCCACCTGCAGAATCCGATGATCGGAGCGTGCTCGGATAAAACAGCGGCAGTGGTGAACAAGCCCATATACAGTCTGAATTTCTGTCAGCTCCTGAATCATGAGGAGACAAGCTATAACAGTGCCTTCAAAGGAGAGAAGCATTTTGTCGCACCACAGGCACGGATATTGATCGTGGACGACAATGTGATGAACCTCAAGGTAGCGAAAGGCCTCCTGGCGCCCTATCAAATGCAGATCGACACGGCGGAGGATGGCAAAGATGCCCTGAACAAGGTGCAGCAGAAACATTATGACATTGTCTTTATGGATCATATGATGCCCATCATGGATGGAATCGAAGCGACCAGGGAGATTCGGAAACTTCCGGATGAAAGATATCGGGAACTGCCGATTGTGGCGTTGTCGGCAAATGCCACTTCGGAAGCAAGAGAGATGTTCCTGCGGGAGGGAATGAGTGATTTCGTCTCCAAGCCGATCAAGACAAAGCAGTTGGTAAAATGTATTCTGAAATGGCTGCCGGAGGAACTTGTTGCGGAAGAAGAACAGCCGGAATACGTGACAGAAGCGACGGGGGCAGGAACCGGGGGAACAGAGTCGGAAGCGCTGCCTGTGATCAAGGGGCTGGATGTCGCGGAAGGAATCAGAAACTGCGGATCGAAGGAACTTTTCCTGGAACTTCTGGGAGATTTTTATAAGCTGATCGATCAGAAGAGTACGAAACTGGAGAAATGTCTGGCAGACGGCATGCTGAAGGATTATACGATAGAAGTGCACGCTCTCAAGAATACAGCGCGGATGATCGGTGCGGTTGACTTATCCCGGATGTTCTATGAGATGGAGCAGCTTGGCAATCAGGGAGAAAGGGAGCAGATCGAGGCGCGTACTCCGGAACTGCTTAAGCTGTACAGAAGTTACAAGGAAATCCTGGCGGAATACGGAAAAGCATTGCAGGAAAACAAAACACAGGTGTCATTGGAAGCGATTCTGGAGACCTTGAAAGGGCTGCATGATGCGATGGATACCTTTGACCTGGATGAGGCGGATCGCAGGATGCATGAGCTGGAGACATATGCGTTCCCGGAGGGACTGCAGCCGAAAGTGGAGGAACTCAGCGCATATGTGGCTGACGTCGCGATGGAAGAGGTTATGCGGATCACGGATGAGATGTCCGGGAAACTGCAGGAAATCTATGACGGCAATGAGACATCCGAAATGCAGGCGGACGGCAATGAGACAGCCGGTACGCAAACGGACAGTGTCGGCGCAGAGCATTCGCTTCCGAGGATCATGCTGGTAGATGATGATGAGATCAACAGGAAAGCGGTTACTGTGATGCTTAAGGATGAGTATCAGATCATTCCTGCGGGATCGGGCAGAGAGGCATTGACACTTCTGCAGCAGGAGATTCCTGCGCTGATCCTGCTTGACGTACATATGCCGGATATGGATGGACATGATGTGATCCACAGATTGAAGGAGAACCCGGATTATGCTGATATCCCGATCATTTTCCTGACCTCGGATGCGGATGAAGCGACGGAGATCAAGGGATTCAGCGAAGGGGCGATTGATTTTATCAGGAAGCCGTTCCGGAAGGATGTTGCGATCCAGAGGATCCGCAGGATTTTGGAACTCTCCTATCTGCAGAATCACCTGAAGCAGGAAGTGGAGAAGCAGACGGATGTGGCGGAGAAGAGGCGCCAGAGCGTGGAACGCATGTCGATGCAGATGGTGCAGGCGCTTGTCAACACGATCGACGCCAAAGATTCCTATACCAACGGACATTCCACGAGAGTTGCCCAATATGCGGTCATGCTTGCCGAGCGGATGGGGTATTCCGGGGAAAAGCTGGAACGCCTCCAATATGCGGCGCTTTTGCATGACATTGGGAAAATAGGTGTGCCAAAAGAGATTATCAATAAGCCGACAAGACTGACGGATGAGGAGTATGAAATCATAAAGACACATCCGGTGATTGGCAGCAAGATCCTGCAGGAGATATCCGAGATCCCCGATATCGCGATCGGTGCAAGATGGCATCATGAACGGTTTGACGGAAAAGGATATCCGGATGGGCTGCAGGGCTATGAGATCCCGGAGACGGCAAGGATCATCGGCGTTGCAGATGCATACGATGCCATGACCTCGAACCGCAGTTACAGGGATCTTCTCCCGCAGGAAAAGGTGAGAGATGAGATAGAGAAAGGAAAAGCAGCTCAGTTTGATCCGCAGATCGCGGAACTGATGCTTCAACTGATCCGGGAAGACAAAGACTATACCATGCATGAATAAGCAGGACGATATATCGAAAACAGGGAGGGAGCGAAGACAGGATGCAGAATATATTGATCATAGCAGAAAAAAGCAGTTTCCTGACATTGTCAATGGCAGAACAGCTTAAGGGACTGGGGTATCATACGGTGATATCGGAACTTGACATCCGAAAGATTGCAGGACAGGAGGAGGACTTTGAGGCTGTTTTGCTCAGTATGGAAAGTGATGTCTCGGAGAAAACGCAGGAACTGGTATATCTGCGCGATAAGGCAGTAGAGGAGGATTTGCCTGTATTCTATATGGGAGAGGACGAGGAAAATCTGCGTGACATTATGCCGTCCCATATTCTTCGTCAGGTGTTTGAAAGACCGATCGATGTGCAGGTTTGTGCCAGAGACATAGACAGATATATCAAAGAACACGGAAAACATATCAGGAAAAAAGTTCTTGTCGTGGATGATTCAGGCGCGGTCCTCAGGAATGTAAAGGGATGGTTGGAAGACAAATATCAGGTGATCCTGGCCAATTCAGGTGCCATGGCGATCAAATATCTTGCAACAAACAGACCGGATCTGGTGCTGCTTGACTATGAGATGCCGGTGGTGAACGGACGACAGGTCCTGGAGATGATACGGACGGAGACGGAATTCTGCGATGTACCGGTTATTTTCCTGACGAGCAAAAACGACAGGGCGAGTATCATGGAGGTCATGCAGTTAAAGCCGGAAGGATATTTGCTCAAGAGCATGGAGCCGCAGCAGATTGTGCAGGCGATTGATGACTTCTTTGCGAAACGAAGCTTGTGATGAAAAGGCGGTGGGAATATGGACGAAGTGCATTTCAGATTTGCGCAGGAGAATGACGTGTCAACGATCCTGTATTTCATCAAAGAACTGGCGGCATATGAGAAGATGTCCGATGAAGTGGTCGCCACGGAGGAACTCTTGCGGGAGTGGATCTTTGAGAAAAAGAAGGCAGAAGTCATTTTCGCGGTGGAAGAAGGCAGGGAGGTCGGTTTCGCATTGTTCTTTCATAACTTTTCAACATTTCTCGGGCGTGCCGGTCTCTATCTGGAGGATCTGTATGTGATGCCGGAATGCAGAGGAAAGGGCTATGGGAAACGGCTCCTGAAGGAACTGGCACGGATCGCGGTAGAGAGGGGCTGCGGCAGGCTGGAGTGGTGGTGCCTGGACTGGAATCTGCCGAGTATTGATTTTTATCTTTCGCTGGGAGCGGAGCCGATGAAGGACTGGACCGTTTACCGGATTGCCGGGGATACACTCCGGACACTGGCGGAATGAAAAGCCGGTACGTCCTTGTTATTTGCCCGAAACTAGACTAAACTGAATA
>CAMGRE010000088.1 GCA_946061355.1 uncultured bacterium
TAAAGGCAACTATATTTGCCCGTTTAGACTAATTCTGAGAGGAAAAGAGACGCGTCTTGTCCGGAGATATTTGTTTCGAAAGAGAAGATTGTACCCGGAATAGAAAATATGGTCTTTTTGTAGAAAAAACACTGGATTTTTTACTGCAAGTATGCGAAAATAGAAATTGCGGTTAGGAATTACAATAGTTACATATTGAAAGGAGATTTCACATGATTTATTCAAAAGAAGTGGAAGAAATGTGTTGTGTGGCACAGGGCGTTCACCACGGCTGTGCTCCTATCCCTGAAGAAGCAAAATGGGTTCAGGCAAAAGAAGTAAAAGATATTTCCGGTTTGACACACGGCGTTGGCTGGTGCGCACCTCAGCAGGGTGCCTGCAAGCTTACACTGAATGTTAAGGAAGGAATCATCCAGGAAGCTCTGGTTGAGACGATCGGCTGCTCCGGTATGACTCACTCCGCAGCTATGGCATCTGAGATCCTTCCCGGACTGACAGTGATGGAAGCGCTGAATACAGACCTTGTATGTGACGCTATCAATACAGCAATGAGAGAACTGTTCTTACAGATCGTTTACGGACGTTCCCAGTCCGCATTCTCTGAGGAAGGTCTTCCGGTAGGAGCAGGTCTTGAGGATCTCGGTAAAGGTCTTCGTTCTCAGGTTGGTACGATGTACGGTACACTGAAGAAAGGCCCTCGTTACCTTGAGATGGCTGAAGGTTATGTAACAGGTATCGCTCTGGATGCAGACAACCAGATCATCGGTTACAAATTTGTAAGCCTTGGCAAGATGACAGACTTCATCAAGAAGGGTGACGATCCGAACACTGCATACGAGAAGGCGTGCGGACAGTACGGACGCGTTGATGACGCTGTTAAGATCATCGATCCCAGAACTGATGAAGAAGTGAAATAGAGAAGAGGAGGACAAGACTAATGGCTTTATTTGAATCATATGAAAGACGAATTGACAAAATCAATTCCGTACTGAATAGCTATGGAATCGCTTCTCTTGAGGAAGCTGAGAAAATTACAAAGGATGCAGGTCTGGATGTTTACGATCAGGTTAAGAAGATTCAGCCCATCTGTTTTGAGAATGCATGCTGGGCTTACACGGTAGGTGCAGCGATCGCGATCAAGAAAGGCTGCAGAAAGGCTTCTGAAGCTGCAGCAGCAATCGGTGAGGGACTTCAGGCTTTCTGTATTCCCGGATCTGTTGCAGATACCCGTAAGGTTGGCCTTGGACATGGTAACCTGGGCAAGATGCTTCTGGAAGAGGACACAGAGTGCTTCGCATTCCTGGCTGGTCATGAGTCCTTCGCAGCAGCAGAGGGCGCAATCGGTATCGCAGAGAAGGCTAACAAGGTTCGTCAGAAACCCCTTCGTGTTATCCTGAACGGTCTCGGCAAGGATGCTGCCCTGATCATCTCCCGTATCAACGGCTTTACTTTTGTAGAGACAGAGTATGATCCTTATACCAACGAGGTTAAGGAAGTATACAGAAAGGCATATTCCGAGGGACTTCGTGCAAAGGTTAACTGCTATGGCGCTAACTCCGTACCGGAAGGTGTTGCCATCATGTGGAAAGAGAACGTAGACGTATCCATCACAGGTAACTCCACCAATCCTACAAGATTCCAGCATCCTGTAGCAGGAACCTATAAGAAAGAAAGAATGGAAGCCGGCAAGAAGTACTTCTCCGTAGCATCAGGCGGTGGTACAGGACGTACTCTTCATCCCGATAATATGGCTGCAGGTCCTGCTTCCTATGGTTTCACGGATACTCTGGGACGTATGCACTCCAGTGCACAGTTCGCAGGATCTTCTTCCGTACCCGCTCACGTAGAGATGATGGGTCTCATCGGTATGGGCAACAACCCGATGGTTGGCGCTACCGTTGCAGTAGCAGTTTCCATCGAGGAAGCGGCTAAGGCTGGCAAGTTCTAAGATCAAGGAGCAATTATTTTTTGAAAAAATGCCGTAATCTTGAGAGGTTACGGCATTTTTGACATCTGATAAGAGATTGCTCTTTAGCGTATTTTATGAGGGAGAAAATCATCTATGAAAGAAAACGGACAGAAAAAGCTGGTTTACATTCTGATAGCGGAGGTTTGTGTGATCCTGCTGATCCTGGTTGCTATTGCAGGCTATTTTGTGCTTGGCGGCATTTCTGGGAAGCAGAAGGAAAAGGATGTGGCGGAGGCGACAGAAGAAACACTGCAGGAAGAAGGAACAGAAACGGCAGAAGTGAGAGAGAAGACAGAAGATCAGAATACATCTGAATTATTGCAAAGTTTTTATGAAGACATGCTGGCAGAAAGCGATCACCCGATCGATTATGACAGAACATACACGGCACCTTACATAGAAATGGCCGCCGATGATTATAAATATCCGCTGGCAGGATATGTGGAGGGACTGGACGGTCCCCTTACTTATAAGATCATGGATTTTGATAATGACGGGGAGGAGGAACTTCTGGTCATGGCGATTGTGGATAATGACAAAGAAGAGGAACCCGATCATATTCTGGAACTGCAGATGTATGAACATGCGGAGGATGAAGTGCAACTGCAGGCAAGGAGCAAAACCTGTCTTTGGGCTGTCGGTGGTTTTGATATTCAGAATGCCGATTATTACATCAAGGAAGACGACTCTCATATTTATATTGCGGAAAACGTAGCGGAAACGGTATGTGTTGCCGCAGATGGTACGAATTATTGCCTGCGTGTGCTGCATTATGACGGCTCGGATTTTGTGGAAGATACGGAGCAGGACTTTGGAGGAAGCGATTTCTCTGATCTGGAGGACCTTGTCGCAGAGACGGCTTCTGATCTGGAAAGCATTGGATTTACCAATAGCGCGGCGAAACTGACCTATGAACTGCAATTTCAACCGGAAGATGAGATGGAGGAGTTTTTCATCGTCAGAGGTGCTAATGAGGGGATATATCTTCCGGACAGCGGCGTGTTTTCTTATTATGAAACACAGGATATTTCTGCAGTTGGAGAGCTTACCTATCATTTCTACAATGATAAGGAAACATATTATGAGAAAAACAAGATCACAGGATACCGGAAACAGAAAGATGATTTCAGTGCGTCCAGAGATGGCGCAACGGTCAACGCATTCTTTGAACGGGTGATCTTTGAGGGAAATAATGAGACCGGAATCAACTGGCTCAATCAGCAGATCATCGACTTGGAAAATTCTTATAAAGACAATCTGGATCCTGTCGAAGAGGAACTGGATAATTTACTGGAATCTCCCTATGAGGAAACGGAATGGGATTACGAGCCTCATTCAGTGGAATCCGTGTACTATAATGAGGCAGGAGATGTCAGCGTCGGATATGGCTGGTACTGGTATATGGGTGGCGTATCGAATTCCGGCTGGCAGAGTGTCAACTGCAATGTATATACAAGAAAAATTTACAGCTTTGCAGATATCCTCGGTGTAGACTGGGAAACGGCAAGGAGACAGTTAAGGCGGGCACTGATCGATCAGGCGGGCTTTGAGGAGGAATATCTTGATATTGAGAAGATCCCATATAATCCGGTGTTCTATTTTGATGAAGATACCGTGACGGTATGCTTTGAATCCTATAGTCTCGATCAGGGACCCGGCGGCATGCAGGTCACACTGCCGAGGCAGTGACCATATGGGGCGTGTCAGGATAATTTTACCAGTAAATTAAGCCGACAGGCTATATTACAGATTATGTAGAGGGGGAAACGAATGAAAAGTGTGACTGAGAGAAAGCGGACGGTTCTTAGTGTATGTATGGTTTTTATCGTCTTGTCTGCAGTGTTTCTGTTGGGAGGCTGCGGCATGAGCGGTGACCATTACTTCCTGAAAGGAGTGGAAGCATACTGCGATGATGATTGGAGTACTGCGATTGAGAACTTAAAAAAAGCAGAAGAATTAGGTGTACGTGATTATGAGGAAACCGAAGTTTATACTTATCTGGGTGGGAGCTATTTGGAACTGGATATGTATGATAATGCGATTGCATATTATCAAAAGGTTTTGGATTCCGGTTCCGCCGAAGTAAATGATTATGTAAATATTGCGGTCGCTTACCGGCAGTCCGGTGATACACAAATGGCGATCAAGTATTATATGATCGCATTGCAGATTGACCCGGATTATGCGGAATTAAATTCCAGTCTTGGCTCATTATACATCTTGGAAGGACGGCCGGAAAAGGCAATCCCATATTTTGAAAAAGCGCTTTCAAAGAATCCGAGTCTCGCGGTTACATACGGAAATGCAGCACTGGCATATGCAATGATTGGTGACTTTGAAAAGGCGGACAGTTATTTGGAACAGGCTGTGATACGGGGATATGATAATGCAGACATTATACGCGAAAGAATTGATGAATTACGGAGGTAGGCATCTATGAATAAGATAAGAGAGTATAAAGGTGAAAAAACTGTTGTACAGCTTACGGCGCGTCTGGTACCGCCAAACGATGCTTATCCGAACTGTATGTGTGAACTTGTGCTGACGAACCATCATTTGTATGTATTGGAGGATAATTATGATGATACATGGACTGAGCACTTTATCTTTCCGATTGCACAGATTGAAGAGATGAAAGGTAGGACAGAAAAGGACGGGTCAGAACAGGGTTACACAAGGACACAATATCTGGTGAGTGAGATTTTGGGAGCCCTGAGTGGATTTATTGTCCTGCCGGGCAAAAAAGTGGAAAACGTGAAACTGTTGCTTGTCACCTATAAAGATGGAACAGGAAAGCGTGATACCGTTTTTTTCAGAGATTTGGAATCGTCTTCTAAGCCGTTTGTGAAGGCTTTTTTGAAAGTGAAAGAGGCGTTTTACGCATAGCGTAGGAAAACAGATTGCCGGAAAGTATTGTGCAAAAGAGCAAATGATGATAAAATAAATATGGTACTTTCACAAATCCAAAATGATAAAGGGGGAAAACTAATCTATGAAACTGAAGAAACACCTTAGTATGCTGGCAGCCGGCATGCTTACTGCATTTGTGCTGGTGGCAACAGGAGCAGTGAAAACAGATGCAAGTGTAGTTCTGGCAGCCGGAAACATGAATGTTTCCGCAACGATCAGTGGTAGCAGTGTTAATGTAGTTGCAAATGCAACGAGTGCACCCGCAAGTGATGACGGAATGCTGTATCTGTTTGCGGAACCGATCTCTTCCGATACGATCACGACGTCAGCGGTTGCTTCGGCACCGGCCGGAACATCAGCGGCATTTACGACATCTCTCGATGCGAATACCGCAGGTTCCAAGCTTTACTCCAAGTTTATTGTTGCTGCAAAGCAGGGCGGTACATATGTTGCGTTGAATCCGGGCGCTTATATTACCAATCCGGAGGCGATTGCGACAAAGACTTTCGGACGTACCGAGCGCGGTAAGAAGGGTCTGTTGACAGCTCCTGAGAAACTGGATTCCGGTGAGTTTGTAGATCTTGGCGTTAAGCAGGTCCTGTACAATATTCCGGTTGGCCGTATCCTTGGACCGACACAGATGGCTGCTTATCCGACAATCAATTATACATACAATGGCAAGACATATCAGATGAATGGTCTTGCAGTTGCCGAGTTCGATAACATCTTTGGTAAATATACACGCGGCGGCGCTTCCATTACCGCATGCCTCATCAATGAGAAAGAGTGGATGGGACGTTCTCCGTCTCTGTACCATCCGATGGCTCGTACCGGCGCTTCCTGCCCTTGCTATCTGTTTAACAATGCGGAGCAGTCCGGTGTGGAGGCTATGGCTGCTGTTGGTTCTTTCCTTGCTCAGAGATACAGTGATGGCCAGCACGGCAGAGTTGATAACTGGGTAGTGGGTAACGAAGTTAATATTCAGGATGAATGGAATTACTGCAATATCCCGGATATCAATGTATATGCACGTGAATACGGTGAAGGCCTGAGAGTATTCTACAATGCGATCAAGAGCACCAATGCAAATGCACGTGTTTATATCTGTACCGAACATCAGTGGGATCGTAACCCGAAGGGTGTTTCCAGCCACGGCGCTGTGAAGTTTGACGGAAAAGATTTTGTTGATGCAGTGAATAACTATGTGGTTTCCACAGGTAATATTGACTGGGGTCTCATGACTCATCCTTATCCGGTACCGCTTACATGGGCAGCATATTGGACAGGAGGAGCTTATTACAGAAATCTTGTAACACACAGTCCGTCCACGGCATTTGTTTCCATGGAGAATATCGAAGTCCTGACAGATTACTTCTGCAGACAGGAACTGCTTGCTCCGAACGGACAGGTTCGTTCCATTATCACAGGTTGCGGATACACCTCAACGCAGGGTGAGAATTATGCAAATGCAGCTATGGTACTCGGTTATCAGGCAGCGGCAAACAACCAGCATATCGATGCATTCTTTATTGCACAGGAGATGGATAATGCGGCTTCTATCGCACAGGGACTTGCTGTTGGTCTGTCGAATGCTGACGGAAGCCATAAGAGTATGTATGACTGCTACAAGCAGCTGGATGGCCCGAATCAGGCAGCATATATCCAGCAGGCACTTGCCCTCAGAGGAGCTTCCAGCCTTGATCAGGTGGTTCACGCAAGATAATATATGATCATGTAAAAACGGTAGTAAAAAGATAAAATATGTAATAGGAAAAGTGTTATGAAATATAAGATGGCAGCGCTGCTTGGTGCATTCCTCTGCCTGTTATGTTTATTCGGAAATGTTCAAAGGGTATATGCGGAAGAAAGAGATTTTGAAATTTATGATCCGACAGATCCGAGTGAAACGCCACATGTGGAGTATTATCAGGCTGAGAGTGATACGGTAGTGTATGCGGGACCCGGAACTGACAGGAGAAGGCTTGGAACACTGAGGTTAGGGCAGCCTGCCATTGCTACCGGCATAACGGAAAAAGGTTGGAAACAGATTTATTATATCGGGCTTATCGGTTATGTCCCCGGCGATTCGTTGGTTGCGTATAGATTGCCAATACAAATTCAGTCGGATCCGATTCTAATCGAAGATGGGATGATGATCAATATACTGGGTGACAGTATTACATACGGTGATAGGTTACCGGATGTGACGCAGGCATATTCTTATCTGATCGCAGCAGGACTTGGCGACGATGTGATGTGCAATAACTATGGATGGAGAGGGTCTTGTGTCGGCGGAGAGGATAATGTGGGGCGTTTTATAGACAGATATCTGTCCATGAAAAGAGGAGCGGATGTAGTGCTGGTATTCGGAGGTACAAATGATTATGCCGGATACAATGAGATTGGTGTTCCGCTCGGACAACCGGGAGATGTGACCGGGGACTCCTTCTATGGTTCCCTGAATCTGTTGATGTGTGGTCTGAAACAGATGTATCCTAATAGCAGGATTGTTTTCTGCACTCCACTGAGGCGTGCAGATGATATGTTTTGCAATCAAAGTGGATGCTATCTGCATGAGTATGCTACAGCGATTCGTGAGATGGCGGCCATTTACGGTATTCAGGTGATCGACTTGTATAATGAGCCGGAACTTGATTTTACCATATGGGGAAAGAACTGTCTGATAGATGGACTGCATCCGGATGCCACGGGACATTTTCTGCTGGGAACGTATCTTTACGACCACCTTTTTTCCGGAGAAAATTTTTTACAAATGCCTGATGATGAGCATGTAGAAGATTTTGAATCAGAAATTTGAAAATTTTTTGGTTGACAGAGGTCAGAGACCGTGTTAATATCTTAACCATAAAAGCGAAGGCGCTATGGACAGATGTCCATGGCGCTTTTTCTATTTTACGTTGAGGAGGAAAAAATTATGACAGAGGAGATTATGAGCACGATTAGCGGCGAAGTATTTGGCGTCTGGTTCCTGATCGGTGCCGCGCTTGTATTCTGGATGCAAGCAGGCTTTGCGATGGTGGAGGCCGGTTTTACCAGAGCAAAAAACACAGGAAATATTCTGATGAAGAACCTGATGGATTTTTGTATCGGTACTGTGATGTTCATTCTGATCGGTTTCAGTCTTTTGCTGGGAGAGGATATGGTCGGACTAATCGGTAAGCCGGGACTTGATATCTTTACCAATTATGCAGAGTTTGACTGGTCCAATTTTGTTTTCAATCTGGTTTTCTGTGCGACGACAGCAACGATCGTATCGGGTGCCATGGCAGAGAGAACAAAATTTATTTCTTACTGTGTATATTCCGCAGTGATTTCTGCAGTAATCTATCCGATTGAGGCACACTGGATCTGGGGTGGCGGTTGGCTTTCACAGATCGGCTTCCATGATTTTGCAGGTTCCTGTGCAATCCATATGGTCGGCGGTATTTGCGCACTGATCGGCGCAGCGATTCTGGGCCCCAGGATTGGTAAGTTCGTGAAGGATAAGGATGGAAAGATTACAAAAGTAAATGCTTTTCCGGGACACAATCTTCCGATCGGATGTCTTGGTGTATTTATCCTGTGGCTTGGCTGGTATGGATTCAACGGTGCGGCTGCAACAACACTGCCGCAGCTTGCTTCTATCTTTGTGACAACGACGATCGCTCCGGCGATTGCCACTGTAGTATGTATGATCCTTACATGGGTGAAATACGGCAAGCCTGATGTGTCAATGTGTCTGAATGCTTCCCTTGCAGGTTTGGTTGCTATCACAGCTCCCTGTGATGTGACGGATGCGTTTGGTGCGATCGTGATCGGTGCGGTGGCCGGTGTTCTGGTCGTATTTGGTGTATGGTTCTTAGATTACAAACTCAGAGTCGATGATCCTGTCGGTGCCGTTGCAGTTCACTGCTTGAACGGTATCTGGGGTACGATTGCGGTAGGTCTCTTTGCAACGAACACTGCACCTGAGTACGGAATTGCAGATGCAGCAGGGAATGAAATGCTCGGTCTGTTCTACGGCGGCGGCTTCAAACTGCTTGGAATTCAGCTTATAGGTGTGATTTCCGTCATCGCATGGGCAGTTGTTACGATTGTGATCGCATTTATGCTCATTAAAGCAATCTTCGGACTGCGCGTGACAGAGGAAGAAGAGATTGTTGGTCTTGATTCTATGGAGCATGGTCTTGCTTCCGCATATGCAGGCTTCAGCATCATGGATATTTCCAACACCATGACAATGGAAGTCAATGAAAATACAAGTCTTGGTACGGAGGATTATGACGAGGCGTCTCAGGTCAAGAGAGATGCGGCTGTCAGCGTGACAACGATTCCTTCCACACCGACAGGCATATACAAGGTTGTCATCATTGCGAAACTGTCCAGATACGACGGCTTGAAGAAAGCGATGAACGATCTCGGAGTAACTGGCATGACAGTAACTCAGGTCATGGGCTGCGGCGTTCAGAAGGGTGCAGGCGAGATGTATCGTGGTGTAGAGATGGATGCGACATTGCTGCCTAAGGTAAAGGTAGAGGTAGTGGTAAGCAAGATTCCGGTAGAGGATGTGATTGCAGCTGCCAAGAAAGCTCTGTACACAGGTCATATCGGAGACGGCAAGATCTTCGTATACAATGTGGATAAGGTGATCAAGGTTCGTACCGGTGAGGAAGATTATGACGCTCTTCAGGATGTGGAGTAATCTGAGGATATTTTAGAAACATATTTCCTTCACGGGAAATAAAGATGAATAAAAAGGACGCTTCTTTCGAAAAAAACGAGAGAGGCGTCTTTTCATATTTGCGTATGCATCGGTCATCGATGTGTACTGCCCGAAACAGAGAAACTTTTATTCTTCTTCGGTTTCTGTCTCATGGATGATTGTCACAGATTCGTCGTCGGGAAGTTCACCCTGAAGAATCGTGCCGATAAAATCAATCCTTTTGAAAGCACGGCTGTAATATTCATGTGCAGCAGAGAGAATTTCTTCCCGTGGAATATTGTTGTCAAAATCTTCTCCGGTTCCGTCAAAGGCTTCATGATAAAGGGAGACTGCTCTGGAGAGATTGGAACTTGCTTCATCTGCCAGTTCTTCAATATTACTGAATTCTTCCGGGACCTCCAGGGCTGCCATATCGGTAAAGGCAATGTCCATTTCATCAAGGTAAGACAGAAGTTCTTCT
>CAMGRE010000089.1 GCA_946061355.1 uncultured bacterium
GGTTACGCGATTAACCTTTGATTATTGGGGAGGTTCCGTATTATGATTGAGGTAGATCGGGAGAAAGGAAACAGGTCGCGGGTTATGGAAAATAACAGGGTGAGGATTGTAGACATTGCGGATGAGCTTGGACTGAGTACGGCAACCGTATCCAATGTGATACACGGGAAGACACAGAAGATATCGGACGAAACGGTGAAGCGCGTGCAGCAGAAGCTGGAGGAAAAGAATTATATCCCCAATATGGCGGGAATCCTGTTGGCACAGAATAATTCCCGGATCATTGGCATTGTGATCCACGATCATGAGAAATATGAGGGCAGAGTGCTGGAGGACGGCTTCATTGCAGCATCGCTGAACGCATTGGCAAAGAAAGTCAATGAATCCGGTTATTTCCTGATGGTAAAGACGACGAAGAACTGGAATGAGATTCCCAGGATCGCATCGATGTGGAATATGGACGGACTGATCCTGATCGGTTTTTGTGAGGCAGATTACCGGAGGTTAAGAGATCAGATGCACATTTCTTTTGTGGTGTATGACGGATTCTTTGAAGAGACAGACAAAATTGTGAATCTGACGATAGATCATTATGACGGAGGGTATCAGGCAGGACAGTATCTGAAAGAAACGGGACACAAAAAGGCGGTCTGTATTGCGGATAACTTTATTGCGGTGGACCGTGAACGGATCGAGGGCTTCATCAGAGGATTTGAACCGGGGAATACAGAAATCCTGCAGATTCCGATGGCGAGGGCGGAGAGGATACAGTTCTATGAGGACAATCTGGACAGAATACGGCAGTATACAGCAGTGTTTGCGGTATCGGATTACTATGCGTTGGATCTGATTCACTTCCTTCAGAGCAGGGGTGTGAACGTTCCTGGGGATATCTCAGTGATCGGATTTGATGACAATATCTATAGTGCAGGCAGTATTCCGCCGCTTACCACGATACGGCAGGATGCGGATCTGCGTGCTGAGCGCGCGGTTTCGGCACTGGAACATATGAGGGATGGCGTGGAAACGGAGTTTTGTGTCACGCTGCCGGTGGAATTGGTCGTGCGCGACAGCGTCAGGAGGATGAAATAAGATGGAAATGACAACTGTATTGAATCAAAATCAGGAAAAATCTTTTGGGAGGACAGTGTGCACGATCGCGGTTCCGGTCGCGCTGCAGTCTATGCTGCAGTATTCCTTTTCCATGGTCGATCAGGTTATGATCGGACAGCTTGGAAGTACCAGTATTGCGGCGGTTGCTCTGGCGGCAAAATTTTCGTTTCTCTTTTCCGTGATCGCGGGAGCGGTCGCAACCGTGACCGGAATTATGATTTCGCAGTTTTTGGGTGCAAATGATGAGAAGGAATCCTGGAGAAGCTTTCATGTCAATATGGTAATGGCCGGTGTGGCGGCGCTTATCTTTACCTTGGCGGGAATTTTTCTGGCAAATCCCATTCTGAGCCTCTATACCGAGGACAGAAATGCGATTGCGGAGGGTGCAGTATATCTGAGAATCATTTCCGTCACCTTTATCCCGATGGCGGCGAGCACGATCGCAGCCGCCTGGCTCAGATGTAATGAGAAGGCATCGATCCCGCTGTATGCCAGCTTCGCGGCAGTTGCCTGCAATACCGGATTGAATTATATTTTGATCTTTGGCAAATGCGGATTTGCGCCGATGGGATCCAGGGGAGCCGGGTATGCCACGGTTATCTCACAGTTCCTGAACCTGATCTTTATGATCATCGGTTTTCGGATCTGTATGCAAAAAGGGAAAAAGCGGATGTATCTGTCACTCAGACTGACCAAGATGACTTCAGGGCAGTATCTGATGATCCTGCTTCCGATCCTTGTGAATGAGTTCCTGTGGAGTCTCGGAGAAAATGTGTATGCGGCGATCTACGGGCATATGGGAACGGCAAGTCTGGCGGCAGCAACGCTGACCAATCCGATTCAGGGACTTTTTACGGGAGCGCTCAGCGGTCTTTCGGGGGCAGCAGCCGTGATCATCGGCAAACAGCTTGGGAAAAAGGACTATGATCAGGCCTATGGGGATTCCAAGAAGCTAATGGCGTTTGGTCTGGCGGGAGCCCTGATTCTGTCAGCTCTTCTGATCACCCTCTCAGGATATTATGTCATGATTTATCAGGTGGAGCCGGAGGTGAAGCAGCTCACAAAAGCGATGCTGATCGTGTTTGCTGTATTTGCGCCGGTCAAAGTCTGCAACATGATTCTCGGAGGCGGTGTGATCCGCAGCGGCGGAAATACAAAGATCGTGATGATGATCGACCTGATCGGAACATGGGGATTTGGGGTGCCGCTTGCTTTCCTGGCATCAAATGTGATGAAGCTCAGCGTGCCGTATGTCTATGCGATCCTGTCACTTGAGGAAGTGATCCGGCTGGGAATTTCACTTGTGATTTTCAGACGGAGGGTATGGATGCAGAGCATCGGACAGGAAAACGGGGATTGATGAAAGGGTACTTCCTGCGGTATAATCTACGCGAAAGCAATGAGCAGTGCGTCTGTATCCTCAGGCTAAACCGGCTGCTTGCAGACAGATTTGCATGAGGATGCAGACATAGGGCGAAGCCCGCGAATGAGCACTGCGAAAGCAGATAAAGGAGCACAAAAAATGACGAAAAAACAGCGTACCATAGAGATCATCAATCGTTTGAAGGAGGAATATCCCGACGCAGACTGCACGTTGGATTATCGGGAGGCGTGGAAACTGTTAGTCAGTGTCAGGCTGGCAGCGCAGTGTACGGACGCCAGAGTGAATGTGGTGGTGAAGGGATTGTTTGAGAAATATCCCGATGTGGAAGCTCTGGCTGCGGCGGATGTCGCTGATATAGAGGCGATCGTGAAGCCCTGCGGACTGGGACATTCCAAGGCGAAGGACATCAGTGCCTGCATGAAGATGCTGCGGGACGAATACGGCGGAAATGTGCCGGAGGATTTTGATGCGCTGTTGAAGCTGCCCGGAGTCGGCAGGAAGAGCGCCAATCTGATCATGGGAGACGTGTTTGGCAAACCGGCGATCGTCACGGATACACATTGTATCCGTCTGGTGAACCGGATGGGACTTGTGGATCATGTTAAGGAGCCTAAGAAGGTGGAGATGGCTTTGTGGAAGCTGGTGCCACCCGAGGAGGGCAGCGATTTCTGCCACAGACTGGTATATCACGGCAGAGAGGTTTGCACGGCGCGGACCCATCCGTATTGTGAAAGATGTTGCCTTGCGGATATCTGTAAAAAAGTGGATGTCAAATAAAAAACGGGAAGAAACAGCTGCATTGTGTGCCTGCTTCTTCCCGTTATCATTATCATATAAAATATTACTGTGAAAGTTCTTTCATTTTGTCATCAACCTGTTGGATGATGTCATCAATGATAGAAGCCTGACCGGAGATCTCCTCGGAGCTTGCCGCAAGCTGCGAGGTTTTTTCGTTCATATCAGACAAAGTACTGAGCAGGCGTTCCGTTTCGCTGTTCAGCGCTTCCAACGCGGGCAGAAGGTTTTCACTCTGAGCCTTTGACTGGTCAACAGCGCTCTTGGTCTGGAGGGACAGTTCGCGGACTCTGTTTGCGATCACGGCAAAGCCTTTACCGGCTTCGCCCGTTCTGGCAGCTTCGATGCTGGCATTGAGTGCAAGCATATTTGTCTGATTGGAGATCTTGATGATGGCTTCATTCATGGTCTCATATCCTTTGACAGAAGCTTTTACATCTGCAAGAGATTCCTGTAAGCCCCTGGCAAATTCCAGTACATCCGAGATCGCCATTGCCATGGAAGTCGCATCGTTGGCGGAAGCCGTGTTGCCATCGGCAAGTTCTGCCATTGCCGTACGCACGTTGGCAAACTGTTCGGAGACGTTTGCGTAAATCTCCTGTTTCTTCTCGCTGTCCTGTTGAATCTGCTCGGAGATCATCTGAATCTGTTCCTTTTCCGCTTCAATGGATGCTTTTAAGAACTGTACACAATTTTCGGGAACATTGATGCCGTGGCAGACTGCTTTTGCCATATCGGTACAGTTTTCATATCCGCAGGCACCGCAGTTGACGGACCTTTGGGCCTTGGTGACCTTGTTCATCATCTTGAAAGCGTTATCCATGGAGGCCGGATCGGGATCCTGCAATCGTCTCGAAGCGTTCTTGTTGTATGAGCAGATGAAATCCTCCAGCTTTAAGAAACTAAACTGCTCATTGAAGAGTTTCAGTCTGTCAGCATGAGCGTTGTCCGTATTCCAGGGGCTCTTTTTGCCGGGAGTCTGATTACCTTTGTTGACGCGGAGCTTCTGGATCTCAAACAGGATATCCTCATCATCGGCTCTGGACTGATCCACGCCGGTACCGTATATACAGCCTTTCTGGCAGTTCAGTGCATCTACCATGAATGGAAGCGGTTTGCCACTCTGGACACGTTCTTTGTATTTGTCAAGGAAATGATAAGCGTGTTTATCTCCCTCGATCTGCCGAATCATATAATTGTTGCCCAGGAAATGCTCTACATTTTCGCGGAGACCGCCGGGCGTCGGATAGATGGATCCAAGACCGTACTCGATCTCATCATGTTCCTCCACGGAACCGAGATTCTGAGTTTTCAGATAGTCCATAAGATGGGCAAATGTAACATTATACTGTACATATGCTGCGTTGGCGGGTCTGGTGATCTCGGATTTCTTGGCAATGCAGGGACTTAAGAAGGCCAGCCGGTCTTCAATGTGCATATATTTCTTTGCATAGATGGCCGCACACATCATCGGGCTGTGCACAGGAACAAGTCTTGGAACCAGCTCGGGCACATATTTCTCAATATAATCAACGATCGCGGGACATGGCTGCGAGATGCCGCCTACAAAATTATGCTTGGTGATGTAGTTCAGGTATCCCCAGGTAGTGATGTCGGCGCCGAAGCTTACGCTGATGAAGCGGTTTACCCCTTTTGTTTTGAGGAAGCCAAGTACCTTCTTGTATTCCCTGGGATAGTTTGCAAGGAACGCCGGCGCGATGAGCAGGCTGATCTTTTTGCCCGCGGCAAGATCATCAAAAAAGGCATTCGTGTCATCCTGATAACTTCTTGCTTCATGCTCGCAGGCACGGATACAGTTTCCGCAATGGATACAGGCATCGGGATCTACCATAACCTTTGCCTGACCGTTCTCAGTCACTGCATGATTGGCGGACAGGATCGGACATGCTGCGATGCAGCGGTTACAGGCTGCACAGTTGTCATTGGTCAAAATAAGTCCGGTGTTGAGTTCTTTTGCCATTGGTATGAGTCTCCTTAGTAATTTCTATATGTACGAAAAGCATATACGTAGTTTGATTATACAGTAATATTTGGTGAATATCAACAAAGAAATTGTCACATTATGTCAGAAAAAAGAACTCAATTAAAGAATTTCGTGACTTTTAAGGATAGAGATAGTATGATGAAAACAGTAGCAGTGTGATGTTCAGTCTGGTATGTGCAGTATGAGGGGATGACGATAATGGGGAGAAAAAAAGCATTTCAGAAAAGCATAATTGTAGTTTTGTGTATTATCATAAATTTAACCGGAAGATATATTGCCGAACGTTTTCAGCTTCCGGTATGGCTTGATACGATCGGAACCAGCATTGCTGTTTATTATACGAATGTGTTCGGCGGTCTGATAGCGGCCGTCTCAATCAACCTCATCTGGGGATTTGCAGATAACATATCCGGTATCTATATTCTTGTTGGAATCGTAATGGTTTTCCTGATGCGATTATGCGCCAAGAAGGGATATTGGGAGTCCTTTGTCCCGGCGATGATGTCCGGACTTGGAATCGCTGTGCTTGCATCGGTTGTGTCCACACCGATCGATCTTATCTTTTATAACGGGTATGCAGGCAACATCTGGGGAGATGCTCTGTTTGACATGCTGCGTTTCTACGGCTATCCGGATGTGATCTGTGCTTTTGCCGGGGAATGCTTTATCAATATTGTTGATAAGCAGATAGGAGTCTTTATTGTATACACCATCATTCAATTGAATATGATCAGGAAAAACGGATATCAGACCGGAAGAGACAACCGCATCAAGCTCCTTGCGATCGGGATTGTATCTGCTTCCGTTGTGATGGGATTTATTCTGTTGTACAGTCAGTATTCTACACATACGAAGGCGGTGACCGTAGCGGAGGAGCCGGAAAAGGATGTAGATGATAATGCATTGGCGAAAGCGGAAAAATATATTGATTTTAATGAGTATGTCAAAGTGGTCTATGACAGCAGAAACGGACTGCCGTCCTCTGAGGCAAACGCTGTGGCCCAGACAGCGGACGGCTATATCTGGATCGGAGGCTATGCCGGTCTGACGCGCTATGACGGGGCAAAATTTGAGTACATAACGGAGGGTGGTCTCTCCAATGTCACAGCGATGCTTACCGATAAAAAGGGAAGACTTTGGATCGGGACAAATGACAGAGGGATTGCCGTATATGAGAATGACAGTATGTCATATATCACAAAAGAGGATGGATTGACGGCCAGCTCGATCCGGACACTTTATGAAGCTCCGGACGGAACCATCTATGCCGGCACAACGAGTAGTCTTGTACGGATTGATCCTGACTTCCGTGTGGAAGTGGTGGAGGGAGCGCCGGAGGGCGTTGTCAGTGTGGCATCCTGTGGGGATCTGATCGCCGGAATTGACAGCAGGGGTTCCCTGTTCGGGGTAAAAAACGGAGAATTGATTTTCTCTGAGAGCAGAACGGGTCGGGCATCTTATTACTCTTTGTTTGCGGACGGGAATAAACTTTATGTCGGTACTACCGGTTCCTTTGTGCTGGAAATGAAGATGGATGACAATGGCAAACTGATTCTGAAGAAACATATTTCCTGCGCTCCGCTGAATAGTATTACAAGGATACAGAAGACAAAAGCGGGGGTAATCTGGCTGAGCAGCGATAACGGAATCGGTTATCTGGGTGAAAACGGAAAAGTACATACATTGAACTATTCCAAATTTGACAATTCCATCGAGTGCATGATGCAGGATTATGAAGGCAATTATTGGTTTGCCTCGTCCAGATTCGGGGTCATGAAGCTTTGCCGGAATGTTTTTACCAACATTCATGAGAGTGCGGACAAGGACGGCGTGGTGGTCAATGCGGTTACCGGCTTCGATGGTTTGCTGTATTGCGGAACGGATAACGGACTGCAGATCATTGATCCGGAAACCTTTGAATTTGTGGAAAATGACGTAACGGAAATGATCGGTACGGTGCGGGTACGCTGTCTGAAAACGGATTCTAAGAATCGTCTGTGGATCTGCTGCTACGGATCACCGGGGCTTGTATGTGTATCTTCCGACGGAAAAATTGTGACATATAATGAAAGTGAAAACAAAACGGCAGGTGACCGTTTCCGGTGTATCCTGGAGCTTGAAGACGGGACGATCGCAGTCGGGAGCAGCGGCGGCATTACCTTTATCAAAGATGATGCGGTTGTCGGTACGCTTACAAAAGAGGATGGACTGGAAACAACCCAGATCCTCACCATGGTGCAGGCACCCGACGGAAGCATTTATGCAGGGAGTGACGGCTCCGGAATCTATGTGATCAAGAACCGGCAGCTTGTTACAGCGATCACGGAAGAAGACGGGCTCACATCTCCTATCATATTGAGGATGACGCCGTATGAAAATGCCTGTTTTGTCGTTACGAGCAATTCCATTGGCATTCTGCAGGATGGAAAGGTTCGGACGATAAAGACATTCCCGTATTTCAACAACTTTGATATTGTCATACACGATCATGAGGCATGGATATTGACCAGTCGCGGAATCTATATTGCGGATGTACGGGAACTCATGGCAGATGATTTCAAATATGTACTTTATGATTACAATAATGGTCTGAAGAGGTCGATCACGGCAAATTCCTGGACTTATATTGATGACAACGGCTGCCTGTATTTCTGCACGAATGACGGTGTGGAAAAAATACCGATGAGCAGGCAAAAAGTGTATGGCGGAAAGTACAAGATGCAGATCACATCCGTTGTGGCTGACGACAGGATCGTGCCGGAACAGGACGGTATGTATCTGATTGATTCTGATGTCAAGAAGATCAGCATTACACCTGCGATATGCAATTTCCTGCTGGATGATCTGAAGGTTTGTGTATATCTGGAGGGAATGGACAAGACTCCCGTTATGACAAGGCAGAGTCGGCTTGACACACTTGTTTATACCAATGTTCCGGGCGGCAGTTATACGCTTCACATACAGATCTTCAGTGACAGAGAGGAAGAACTCGTTCAGGAGAAGGTGTACCGGATTGTCGTGAAAGCGCGTATGTGGGAAAAAGGTATCTTCATTGTCTATCTGTGTATCGTATTATTGGGTGAAGTTTTCTTTGTCTCATGGGAGATCAATGAGATCAGACAGCTTGGAAAACGGAGAAAAGAACTGGAAAATATGAAGGCCGAGCTGGAGGAACGCGTGGAAGAACAGACGGCAGAGATCAGAGCGCAGTCCAATAAGATGGAGAAACTTCAATGGGGTGTCATCGAGGGGATGGCAACGCTGATCGAGAGCAGGGATGGAAATACGGGTCTGCATGTCAAAAATACAAGCCGGTATGTCAGGATCCTTGCCGGAGAGATTCTGCGGAGGAGAATGTATCCGGATATCGTGGACGAAAAATTTGTTGAAGTGATCACAAAGGTGGCGCCTCTCCATGACGTCGGTAAAATTAAAATATCGGACGTTATCTTGAATAAACCGGGTAAATTTACAAAAGAAGAGTATGAGATCATGAAACAGCATTCCGCCATGGGAGGCGAGATCGTAGGCGATATCCTCGGAAAGGATGCAGATCCCTATATGGTGCAGATGGCGAGGGATGTGGCCACTTATCATCATGAAAGATGGGACGGAAGCGGATATCCGACGGGACTCGCCGGAGAAGAGATACCGCTGGCGGCGAGGATCATGGCAGTGGCAGATGTGTTTGATGCCATCATATCCAAGAGAGTGTATAAAGAGGCGATGGAGATAGAGGAAGGTTTTGCAGAACTTAAGCGGTGCGCCGGAACCCATTTTGATCCGGCGCTTGTGAAGGTCTTTCTGGAAATCAAGGAAGAAGTCATCAGGGAGATCATATTCTGATAGAAATCAGAAAGAGAGTGAATACTGTATTTATGAATGAATATATGAATGAAACAGGAAAGCATGGATTCAGTAAAAAGTATCTGGCAGAGCAGACGCGCCAGCTGTCGATCGGAATATTCGGCGCATTGCTGTATGCGGTGGGAATGAACCTGTTCATTGTGCCCGTGCATCTGTACAGCGGCGGACTGATGGGATTCAGCCAGTTGATCCGGACACTGCTCGTGAATTATGCACATATGGCTTTCGGCTCGGTGGATATTGCCGGAATTATTTACTATATGCTTAACATACCGCTTCTCTACATCGCGTTTCGTAAGATTGGCAGGCGCTTTTTTGTAAAGACGATGATCTGCACGACTGCGATGACAATCTTTCTTTCCCTTATCCCCATACCGGCCACGCCTATTATGGGCGATGATGTGCTGGCATCCTGCCTGATCGGCGGCATTATCTGTGGAATCGGTCTGGGTATTCCGCTTCAGATGGGATGTTCCACGGGAGGTACGGATATTATAGGGCTTATGCTGATCAGGGAGCGCAGGAATGTGAGCGTCGGCAAGATATCCCTTACGATGAATCTGGTGCTGTACGGTCTGTGCCTGTTCCTGTTTGATATCTCAACAGTAATCTATTCTGTCATCTATGCCGCGGTGAATTCGATCGCAGTGGATAAACTGCACTCACAGAATATCATTGTGGAGGTCAAGGTAGTCACAAATGAAAAGAACGAAGAGATGGAAAAGGAGATCCTCGCCCATCTGGAACGAGGCGTGACCGTCTGGCAGGCAAAAGGCGCTTATACGGATGAGCCAAAGCATATGCTATATATCCTTTTATCGAAATCTGAACTGCCGCATCTGGAATTTATCATTCATAAACATGATCC
>CAMGRE010000090.1 GCA_946061355.1 uncultured bacterium
TCCGATCTTATGGTATTCTTTGTCCCCGGCAGCAGGATCAGATCCGGCGTGCCGAGTTCTCTTGTCGTTGTCACATATCGCAGGGAAACATTCTCGATACTCTGAAGGGGATTGAAATCCGTAAAATTAGAGATGTGTGGAAAATGGATCACCGCAATATCGATCAGATCCGGCTTGCGCCCGGTCAGCAAACGCTCCGCCATACTGTCCTCATCGTCAATATCAAAATTCCGGAATGGGATCACGCCGATCGTCGGGATCCGACATCTGTCGTAGAGCATCTGGATCCCCGGTTCCAGCAGGCTCCTGTCTCCGCGGAATTTGTTCATCACAAACCCGCAGACACGCTTCCTCTCCTCCGGTTCAAGGAGCATCACCGTTCCGTAGAGTTGTGCAAACACTCCGCCTCTGTCGATATCTCCGATCAGCAACACAGGTGCGTCCGCAAGCTTTGCCATCCCCATGTTGACAATATCATTTTCCTTCAGGTTGATCTCTGCCGGGCTGCCTGCCCCTTCCAGAATAATAATGTCATATTCCCGCTCCAGCTTATGATAAGCATTCATGATATCCGGAATATACTCTTTCTTATGGCGGAAATACTCCGAGGCAGACATGTTTCCGATCACTTCGCCGTTTATGATGATCTGGGAACCCATCTCGGAATTCGGCTTCAGCAGAATCGGATTCATGCAGGAAAGCGGTCTGATTCCACACGCCTCCGCCTGCATTACCTGGGCACGTCCCATCTCAAGCCCTTCCTCCGTCACAAAGGAATTCAGCGCCATATTCTGAGATTTGAAGGGCGCCACACGATAACCATCCTGATACAATACCCGCAAAAGTCCGGCGGCAAACAGACTTTTCCCCGCATTTGACATTGTTCCCTGAATCATAAGATTTTTTGCCATACGCATTCTCCTTCTGCCATTTTTCTGCCGTCAATTTTCTGTCTCCGTCAGGCATTCTCTGATCAGCTCGATCAGCTTTCCATTATCCTCATGCATCCTCACTGCAATCCGGTAATATCCTTCCGGCATGCCTTTAAAATTGCTGCAGTCACGGATCAATACGCCCCGTTCAAGCAACATTTGATAAAGATTCCGGCTTCCTGCCGTTTTATTTTTCCATTTGAAACACAAAAAATCTGCTGTCCCGGGGAGAACAAAAAACCCCTCCCGTTCCAGTTCCGCCTTTAAATAAGTCCTCTCTTCCCTGATCAGCCGTCTGCTCTGCTCCCTATATTCCTTACTGTTAAGCGCTGCCTCTCCTGCCGCCTGTGCCGGTATCGAAACACTCCAGCACGCCATCTGCTCCCGGCATTCACACAGAAAGCCGGTATCGCAGCACATGAGATAACCGAGCCTGAGTCCTGCAAGTGCATATGTTTTGGTGAATGCATTGATGATCACCAGATTGGGGAATTCAGTCAGGCAGTCTGTCAGGTCATATTGGCGATACGCTTCCACAAATTCCAAAAAACATTGATCCATCGCCAGACAGATTCCCTTTTTCCGGCATTGCGAAAGGATTCTGCAAAGCAGCACCCTGTCTGTCAGATTGCCGACCGGATTGTTCGGATTGCACAAAATGAGCAGATCAATATCATCCGTAAGCTCTGTAAGGATCCGCTCCGTCAGACCGAATCCCTCCTGCTCTTCCATCAAATAGTAACGGATATCTGCTCCCACTGTATCGAGTGACCGTTCATATTCCGAGAAGCACGGAATGGGAAGCAGCGCCCGTAGCCGGCTTCCGACCGCTTTATTCTCTCTCCTCTTTTTGAGATCCAGTGCGCGCACAACGGCCAGAATTCCTTCGCTTGCCCCTGCCGTACACAAAATCTGCTCAGACGAAATTTGAGAAAATCCCTGAGTCCGATAATACTCTGCGATCTTCTTTCGCAGGAAAAAACAGTCATCATCGGGATATCTCTCGCACAGGGAAATGCTCTTTGCAAGCTGTTTTGTTGCCTCTCCCGGCATCCCGAGCGGATTCGTGTTTACGGAAAAGTCCAGCCATATGTTTTTGTCATATATCTCTCCGCCGTGAACGTTCATTTGCTACCTCTGTATGATCCTGTCACCTGTTTGTGCACAACTCCGTTGTTATCTATCTTCTGACCGTTATCTTCCTGCAGTCAGATAAAGCAACGCGTTCATGATTGCTGCCGCTACATTACTGCCGCCCTTTCGTCCCCTTGTGACGATACAGGGGATTCCCGAAGCAATTAATTCCTCTTTTGCCTCAACTACATTCACAAATCCGACCGGCGCACCGACCACAAAAGCAGGCCTGATCTTCCCCCGACGATACAGATCCACCAGGCGAAACAATGCCGTCGGGGCATTGCCGATCACATAAATGAAATCCTGCGGAAATTCTGACGATTTATCCATGCTGACTGTAGCTCTTGTCTGACCGAGTTCTTTGGCCCGGGCTGCCACGTCAATATCTGCCATAAAGCAGTGGACCTCACCTCCCAGTTTCTCAAGAGATGACCTGTGAATCCCTGCTTTTGCCATATTCGTATCCGTTACAATATCCGTTCCCTTAAGCAAAGCTGCATTGACCCGTTCAAGGATACCCTCCGAAAAATATAAGCTGTCCAGATAAGTAAAATCCGCCGTCGTGTGGATCACTCTCTTAATGATCGGCGCAAAGCATTCCGGCACACTCCTTCCCATCGCAGCGATCTCCTCTGTGATGATGCGGAAGCTCTCCTCCTCGATCTGACCCGGTTCTGTTTTTCTGTTATCATCCGACATACATACACCTCATTCTTATTTCAGACACAAAACAATCCGAACTTCCATCGCTGCAGCGGCGACAAGAAATGATGTGACGAGCATCATAAGATTCGCCTTTTTGATATCTTCCATCTCAATTTTGCGAAGATCATCCCCGATAAACGGTTTCTCAACCCTTTTTCCAAAATATAAGGCAGGCCCGGCGAGCTGCACCCTGAGTGCTCCGGCACAGACTGATTCGGTCTGCGCCGAATTCGGACTCGCATGCTTTCGCCGGTCACGCAGATAGATCCGCAAGGCATTCCCCGCGTCATAATTTTCATTTCCTTCCGTCAGACGCAGAAGCCACACACCAAGCATCATAAATATTGCCGTAAGCCTTGCAGGAAGGAAATTTACAAGATCATCCAGCCTTGCTGCAAAGGACCCGAAATCGCGATATTTTCCGTTCCGGTAACCGACCATGGAATCCATCGTATTTACTGCCTTGTAAAGCATACAGAGAATGGGGCCTCCAAGCGCCATATACAGAATGGGAGCCGTCACACCGTCCGAAGTATTTTCCGCAACCGTCTCCACTGCCGCCCGGATCACACCTTCCTCAGGCAGCGCCTGCGTATCACGTCCTACAATCCATGACAAACGATATCTGGCATCAGCAATCCCATTTTCCCGCAGAGCATGATAGACAGCCATGCTTTCCCGGTACAGGCTCTTTGGTGCGATACAGAAAAAGAAAATGATCCCGTCAAACAGGACACCTGCCGGAAAACAGAGCTGATAACTCATATAGCGCAGACAAAGCAATGTCACTGTCGTCAGGAAAAGGACGGATATCGCCATACAGAAACCGCCGATCCGCCTGCCAATCCTTTCCCCCAGCCGGGAAAAAGAATGGTAAAACCGCTCCTCCAGTCTGTCGATCAATCTGCCAAGAATACGGATCGGATGAAAATTCCGGCACGGATCACCAAAGATCATATCCATGACAAAACCGATACACATCGCATATACAATTCTCAACCGAGATCCCCTCCGATCATGATACGTTTCTTTACTTTAAGTGTAAACGGTGCAAAAAGGTCTGCCTCACAGACATAGCCGCCGCCATTCTCCACCTGATATTCATAATATGACTTTTTCTCAATGTCAAATACAGACAGAAGCGCCATAATCGTACCGCCATGAACAACAAACGCAATGCGTTCATCACGCCATTTTTCCGGATCTTTTGTCCATACCTCAAGCAGTCTGTCCATCCCGCGCTTACAGCGACGCACAAAGTCTGTTTTGGATTCCCCGTCCGGAAAAGCAGCCTCCCCACCGCTTTTAAGCCACTTCTGATAAGCGGGCATATCCTTTAATTCTGCATAATTCATATTCTCAAAGATCCCGAAATTTATTTCCCTAAACTCGTCCATAAGCTGTATTTTCCGGTCCGGATAAAGAAGCTTTGCCGTCTCGATACAACGCCCAAGCGGACTGGCATAGATCGTATCTGCCGCCGGATAACAGTCCTCCGTAATCCCCTTCTCCAACGCCTTTATACCTTCCGGACAGAGACTTTCGTCCGTGATACCGATATATCGCTTCTGTGTATTTCCCCTCGTCATGCCATGACGGATCATCGTGATCTGCATCTGCGCCTCCGCTATTTGATCTTAATCGGTATGCCCGCCATGACACGTTCCACCGATTCCGCACGCTTTGAGAGCAGGCAGAGCACTCGTCCGACTGCTTCCCGGTATTCGCGCTCGCTTCGCTCCATCGGAATGATGCCGCAACCAACCTCATCACAGATGATCATCAGCTTCGGATTTTTGTTCAAAAGTATATTGACCCGGTCGGTCATTGCTTTGAGGGCAGGCTCCGGTAAGATCCCCTGATCATCTGTGCTTTCCTTGAAGGTTCTGCGGAGCAACAGATGAAAACGTGTCACCAGATCCGCTTTTGCACACTGCTCCCAGGTGCAGGTTTCCCCATCCGCGACAATGACCTCATGCACCCCGGATCCGTCAGGCAATAGCTTTCGTTCTTTCAGTTTGTCCATCCCGTATGCTGTCTTTCCCTGAAAACAGCCGCCGATGATCAGCTCCATATGCAGATCCCCCAAAGCCATACCAGTTCAAAAACCGTCACGAACCAGCCGGCAAGGTCGCCGGTCAGCCCTCCGAACTGTTTTTTTGCCATGAAAATATAGTGCACGTATACAAGAGCGCCGGCAAACGCTGTATACAATCCGCAGCCACCGGCCAGCCATCCGTCTCTGCACAAAAAGATACAGATAAGGATACCGGCAGCCAGATAGACGTACAAAACAATCAGCACTACATATCTCTGTGCCGCATGAGCAAACGTATACAGAGTCCCCTCTTTTTTGGCTCCCTTTACAGTCAACAGTCCTATGGCACTGCTGGTTCTGGATAAGAAATATCCTGCTCCAAGCAGAAGAAAATCCTGTGCACTGCCTCTCAGACATCCAAAACCCGCTACTGTCAGAAGCAGCAGAACTGCAAGACGGATCACCGCAAATGCCCCGATATGAGGATCCTTTAAGATCTCCAGCTTCTTTTCACGCGTACCGTAAGAAGCAAGCGCATCACTGGTGTCGATATAGCCGTCCAGATGAATTCCGCCCGTGATAAGGATGGGTATCACCGATGCAATCAGTGCAAACACCCATACCGGAAGATTCCTGACAGATTCTGCCCACTGCCATATCTTAAATGCGCCGTATACCAAAGTCCCAATCACAACGCCGATCCAGGGAAAAAAGCACATGACATAACGCATGTCCTCCTCTTTCCACTCCGTGCGCGGCATGGGAAGCTTTGAATACATGGAAAATGCAATGATAAAACTCTTTATGATATGCAAGGGTCTTCTCCTTTCACATACATCGGGATCGAATAAATCACCTCACAGACATACTCTGCAATCTGAGACAGCTTCCTGTTGACAAGACCGATTCCCCGCATATACTCCATGGTTTCCCGATCATACAAAACACCGTCCGCAAAGACCTCATTCGAAACGACAACCACCTGCGGACACATTTCGGAAAGGCGTTTCACCTGCCTCAGGATCTCTTCTGCCGTCTCATCAGCACTCATTCCTTTTCCGAACATGAGGTTGGCCGTCAGGTTTGACACACATTCCAGCAAAATAATATCATAAGTCTCCTCTGATTCCGGACCATAGGGAGCCTCGACCGTGACAAATCCTTTTCCCTGTCTGAGCTTTCTGTGCCGCGCGATCCGTTCGCGTGCTTCTGTGCCGTCACTTTGCATGGTTGCAAGATACAGCTTCCTCGCAGGTTCCTGTTTCGTTTTCATTTTTTCTTCTGCGAGCCAGCATACAAGTTCCTCGGCATATTCCGATTTGCCGCTGCCGCTGCCGCCTGTAATCAGCCAGATCATCTGTTAATCCTCAAAGCATTGGTACGCGGAAATCGCAAGCTTCTCAAAAGTCTCGTCATTGCGATAGACCGCCTCTGCCATATCAAGCATCGGGAACAAAAGTGCGGCACCGGTTCCCTCCCCAAGTGCCAGTTCACCGTGAATAATCGGTGAGAGCCTCAGTTCCTCCATAATTTTAACCGTGCACGGTTCCTTGCTCATGTGGGACGGAATCATTACCTCTCTCGAAGCCGGACAGAGTCTTGCGGCAACAAGCGCACCAACGGCAGAGATCAGGCCGTCGATCACAATCGGGACGCCGTATATGGCACCGCCGATAAACGCACCGGCGATCGCAGCGATATCAAATCCACCCACTGTACAAAGCACCTTAAAAGCGTCAGGGGGTTCCTGTCCGTTAAATCCGTATTTTGTGAGGGCGTTTGCGATCACTGTCCTTTTGTGCAAGAGCCCTTCTGTGGAAAGTCCTGCTCCTCTGCCTGTCACCGTTTCCGCATCCATCCTAAGGAGAGCCGCCGCCACCGCGCTCGATGTGGTGGTATTGCCGATTCCCATCTCCCCTGTAGCAAGGATCGTATATCCCTCATCAAGGAAACGCTTCACCATACGTATTCCTGTCTGAATTGCCTGTTCGGTCTGTTCTGCACTCATGGCAGGCTCTGTGGTAAAGTCTTTTGTTCCATTTGCAATCCGCTCCCGGATGATATTCTGTGAATGCGCAGAATCCTTGATCCCGACATCAACTGCAAACACATCCGTATTGCAACGGCTGCACATCCGGTTCACACTCGCTTTTCCCTCTGCAATATTATCAGCCACAAGTGCCGTCACATGACTGTCCGTCTGTGTCACGCCCTGTTTTGTCACGCCATTGTCACCGCAGAATACAAGCACGGCGCGCTTTTTTATCCTGACATCAGCGCTTCCCTGGATGCCTGCTATGCGGACGAACAGTTCTTCCAGTTTTCCGAGTCCGTTTAACGGCTTTGCGATCGCATCCCATTTTCTTTTTGCCTTCTTCATTGCATCAGCATCCGGTGTTTTCCCCAGATTCGCATAATCCATCTGTTTAATCATACAACAATTTCACGTCCTTTTCAGGCGGTATTTTACACATTGATCCAAAAAAGCATCGACAAATGTTTCATTGCCATAATAATAAATATGTGGGAAGCCTCCGTACAGTGTATCCGAAGCAAAGCCTGTCTGCCAGCTCCCTTCTCCGGAAGCCTTTTCTGCCGTAAAATCCCCGCCGCCCGGTTCACAGTCATAATAATGAAATTCATGGGCACGGAAGCGGATATTATTTTTTCCGAACAGAGTTCTTCCGGGATTCAGACTCACCTCTACATAGCCGAAATGATGCAGTCCCGCTCCCTTTTTTGCACTACCCGGAAGAACATCCGCCATCCGATAACATTTTCCCTGTTCATCCGCAAGTTCTTTCTGCAGATACAGGTATCCGCCGCACTCTGCGATACATGGCAGACCGCCTGCGATCCTGTCTCTGACAGACTGTTTCATAGACCTGTTTTCCGAAAGTTCTTTTGCATACAACTCCGGATACCCGCCGGGCAGGATCATTCCGTCTATATTTCCGGGAACTTCTTTATCATGCAGCGGGCTGAAAAATGTTAGTTCGCAATTTTTTTCCTTCAGATACCGGAGATTATCCTCATACAGGAAGCAGAACGATTCATCTCTCGCAATCCCGATCCTGCATATCCTGCTATTTGGGACCATCGTTTTCCCGGAAGTAATGCTGTGAGACACAGTTGCTTCTTTTGACAATTTCAAAAGGCCTTCCCAGTCTACCGTATTTTTTATGATTTCATACAAGTCAGACAGTTTATTTTGAAAATCCTGCATTTCCTCCGGCATCATCAACCCGAGATGACGGCTTTGCATTGTGAAAGCACACTGTTGTGGGATAAACCCGAGCGGTCTGATCCCCTCTCGCTGTGCCAGACCGGAAAGTTTCGGGTACATCCTTTCTGAGATCTGATTAAAAATGACACCTTTGATCGTCGAACTTTCATTGTTGCCATAGGAAAGGAAGCCACGGAGCAACGCACCCACAGAATTTGCCATGCCGCGTCCATTTACCACAAGCACAGCAGGTGTCTCTGTGATCTCTGCGATTTCATGGCTGCTTCCTCTGTCTGTCATACCGATTCCGTCATAATATCCCATAACACCCTCGATCAGAATCAGATCGGCATCATGGCAGCGTCTGTCTACCATGGCATGCAATACATCCGCATCCGTAAAATAGCTGTCAAGATTACCGGACGGAATACCCAGAACTTCCCGATGGAACATCGGATCAATATAATCCGGTCCGCATTTATAAGCTGCAATGCGAACTCCCTGCTGTTTCAATCCATACAACAGTCCGCACATGGCTGTAGTTTTGCCGCAGCCGCTCCCCGTACCGGCGATCAGCAGCCTTCCACCGGCGCTCTCCTTCATAATAACCTCCGGAAATATTATGTAAACAACTTAGCCCTCAAACGACACAACGAACACAGGATTCAGTCCTTCCATCAGATGCTGATCCCCGATCACATGACCCCTTGCCACTCCGATTTGCGAGATCTCCAGATTTTTCAACTTGTATTTTCCGATCAACGCAAATATCTCGGACAATGATTCCAGAGAAATGATATTGCACACAAAACGTGTCTTCGGATTCTTCTCGAGCACTGCTTTTATGATCTCTTCTTTTTCCCCTTTGCTTCCTCCGATAAATACGACATCCGGAGGCGGAAGCTGTTCGAGGCAGTCCGGTGCCTTTCCCTCTATGATCTCAAGATTATCGGCCACAAATTTTGCTTTATTGGCGGTCAGAAGTTCCAAAGCCTTAGGCATGCATTCCACCGCATATACTCTGCCGCGATACGCACACAGCGCCATTTCCACCGACACGGATCCGGTCCCGGCTCCGATATCATATGCTACAGAATCCTCCCGCAGGTTCAGCCTGCTCATCGTGACCGCACGCACTTCACTCTTGGTCATGGGAACCTGTCCTCTGATAAAGTCATCATCCGAAATTCCCAGACACTTCTGTCCTCCTGCCTTATCATTTAAAACAAAAAGCACACAGAGACTGGAATCCCAGCACTCAAGCTTATCGCCCTTATCAAGCAGTGTCGCTGCTTTTCCCTTCAGGATCATCTCATCCGGATAGGACAGTTTGATCCCGATCACGAGCACACAGTGTCCAAGCTCGGCCAGGCACAGTTCTTCCACGATACTTCGCAGGCTGTCGTTTCCCATCAGCAAAAAAGTTTTCTCATGGGAGCGTACTGCCTGAATCCAGTTATCCTTTCTGCCGTGCAGACTGATGATGCAGGCATCCTGCCATGAAATCCCGCTCTTTGCTGCCAGATAAGAAATGCTGGAAATACCGGGAAGCACATTTACTTCATACTTCTCCTCCAGCATAGTAAGCAGTCCTTTTGTCCCGCTGTAAAATCCACTGTCACCGGACATACAGATCACGATATTTTCTGCAGCGGTTTCCTCGATTAATGCTAAGATTTCCCGGCCGTCATAAGTCTCTTTGTATTCCGCCTGACAGTTTTTTGGAATGGCATCGCGCATTCTCCTGGCACCGATGATCAGATCCGCATCGATCAGTGCGCATCTTGTCTCCTTTGTCAAAAGATCGGGATTTCCCATTCCGATTCCCGTTATGGTTATATTTTTACTCATTTAAATACCACTCCTTTATCCTTCTCTTTATATCCTGCAGCCCCATGCTGTTTGTCTCATCCTCATTGATCGGATTCCTTCCGACCACGATACAGCGTATACCTGTCTTTTCTGTAGCTTGAGTTTTT
>CAMGRE010000091.1 GCA_946061355.1 uncultured bacterium
TAGAAAAAGGAATAGAAAAAGGAATAGAAAAAGAATGCCTCTCCTCTATTCGCAAAATGCTGAAAGAAGGTTATTCGGGTGATGAAATCAAAGATGTTTTAGAGGTCTCGGACAGTCAGCTTCAGGCAGCCATGAAATTAAATTGAGGAAATCAAGGAAGAAGCGCCAAAGCGTGATGCGGCGCTTCTTTTCATCATATGGAAAATTTCTCCGAAATTCCCCATATGAAAATGGATGCGCAACTCGCGGAAAGGAAAATGTCGCGTTGCGACCCGCTTGTGCGCGGAAGAAAGTGAGCGTAACTTCATGTCAAGAGGAACAAACCAGAAGTTCAAATTTACATATCTGATGCAGATCATGCTGGAAAAGACGGATGACGAGCATAGCCTCACTATGCCCCGGATCATGCAGGAACTGGAAAGGTACGATGTCACGGCCGAGAGGAAGAGTATCTACGCCGATTTTCAGGATATGACGGACAAGTTCGGAATAGAGATCATCAAGGAACAGATCGGCAGAGAGACCTATTATCACGTCGGGAGCCGGAAATTCGAACTTGTCGAGGTAAAACTGCTCATCGATGCCATCCAGTCCTCTAAATTTATCACACAGACTAAATCAAAGGAACTGATCAAAAAGATAAAAAGTCTTGTGAGTGAGCATCAGGCGAAACAGTTGCAGCGTCAGATTTTTATCAATGACCGCGTCAAGGCCATGAATGAGAGCGTATATTATAATGTTGACGATATTCATGCAGCCATCAACGGGAACAAGAAGATCCGATTTAAATATTATAAGTGGGATATCAGCAAAAAGCTGGTTCCAAGACATAACGGAGACTGGTTTGCCGTGAGCCCGTGGGCGCTTATCTGGGATGATGAGAACTATTATATGGTTGCTTATGATGATCTGGATCACAGGATCAAGCACTACCGCGTCGATAAGATGATGCACATTTCCGTCACAGAGGAAGCGCGTGACGGGAAAGAGGCGTTCCGCAATTTTGATATGGCAACCTATTCCAAAGCAACATTCGGAATGTATCGCGGAGCAAAGACGAAGGTTAAGATTCAGCTTGCAAACGATATGTGCGGAGTGTTTATCGACAGATTCGGCAAAGACATTTCTTTCCGGCCGGTGGATGCAGATCATAGTGAATTGGCGGTGGATGTAAACGTCAGTCCTCAGTTTTTCGGTTGGATCTTTAGTCTGGGGAAGGATGTCAAGGTGACGGGACCTGCTGATGTTGTGGAACAGATGAGGAAATCGGCGGAAGAATTTTTGGAAAACTATCGGTAAAACCGGATGATATAGTGAAAACAGACAGAAGGGTTGGAAGGGAAACGTATGAGAGACTATAAGAGACTCCCGTTTGAAGGATTAAGAAATTGCCGCGATCTGGGCGGTTATGCGTGTGATGATGGAAAAATGATAAGGTATCACGTCCTATACCGCGCGGAGGCTCCCACGGAGCTGTCGGGGAGAGATTGGGAAAGGATGCGGGAAGCCGGAGTGAGGACGATCATCGATCTGCGCTCCATGAGTGAGCAGAAACTGAATCCTTATGAGGCTCCGGACTGGGCGGAGCGGATGGTATTTCTGTTGAATACGATCGCGAAAGCGTTGGCCAGAGGCGCTGTCCTGTACCACTGTACGGCCGGAAAAGACAGGACGGGTGTGCTCTCTGCCATACTCTATCTCCTTTGCGGTGTAGAGGAGGCGGATATTGTTGCCGATTATCAGGTTTCCGATGTGTATCAGAAGGAAAATCCCCTGTTTGAACTGGTTTCGGAGGAGATGAAGAGTTTCCTGAAATCGGATCCGGAGACAATGAAATTCTTTTTAAAGGAAGCACATGAAAAGGATTACATTTCTTTGCTAAAAGAAAGTGGACTGACTGCGGAGATCATACAGTCTATCAGAGAAAAGATCATGGAGGAATAAAAAAGATGCAGATTCAGAAGATTTCTATTTCGACAGCAGAACTTGACTGTCAGATCATCGGTAAGGGAAAGATCAGTCTCGTGATCGAGATGGGGCTTGGCGCTGTTATGGGAGAGTGGGCGCAACTGGCCACACGGCTAAGTGACAGATAACGATTCTGGCACACTCGCAGGGCGGACTTTATGCACAGAAATTTGCAAGAATGTATCCTGACCTTGTGAAAGAATTGATTTTATTGGATCCGCTTTCTCCGCAGGATAATCTTTTTCGCAGTCTCCTGACAGAAGCGGAATTCAAAAAAAGTGGTGCGGATAAAACGAGTGGCCTGCGTCTCAATTACCGGCTTGCCAGGATGCATCTGGGGTGGCTGATCCGGAAATTTATGCGTTCTGCACCGCCGTTTTATTACTATGATCAGTTTACAGAGGAAGAAACCGAGTACATACTTAAGGCGATCAGCAAGCCACAGATTTATCAGACTGCTCTGGAGGAATACCGGTTGGCACATGATGAGAAGGAATTGCAGGGATTGGACAGCAAAGAAGGATTTCCGCAGATTCCGCTGACGCTCATCACACATGATTCTGCGATCGAGGCGCGCGAGATCATGGAATTTGGCCGTGCTTCGGAGCAGGAGGCGGATAAGATAGAACAAATCTGGCAGGATATTATGAAAAAGTATCTCGACCTCTCGGAACTAAGCCGCCATCTCCGGGCTCAAAACAGCAGCCACTACATCCATCTGACCGATGCGGACCTCATCTGCCAGACCCTGGGAGTGTCGTAAGGAAAAACACAAACATTGCCTCAGAGGGAAAAACAGAGTATAATATCGTAAGATATTATACCGCGCTAATGCGCAAAAAAACCAAGCGACGCTGAAAGCGGCATTTGGGGGTAAAGTATGAAATTGGCAGTTCTATTTCCGGGAATCGGATATACATGTGACAAACCGCTCTTATATTACGCAGGGAAGTTGGCGCTGAATTATGGATATGAATTGAAGCGCGTGGAATACGGAAATTTTCCGGCAGGGATCAAGGGCGATCAGGAGAAGATGAAGGCGGCGTATGAGAGCGCGCTTACCCAGACGGAAGAAATCCTGAAGGATGTGGATTTTGGGCAGTACGAGGATATCCTGTTTATCTCCAAGAGTGTGGGAACGGTTGTCGCAGCCTGCTACCGGCAGAAATATCATATTGTGTGCAGGAGCATTTTCTTCACACCGCTGGAAGAAACTTTTATGTTTATAGAAGCGCCGTTCGCCGGAGGCATTCTGTTCCACGGTACGAAGGATCCCTGGGTGCGGGATAGCAGCGTGATTCGCAAGGGCTGTGAGAGAATCGGGCAGCCGTTATATATTACGGAGAATGGAAATCATTCTCTGGAGACAGGCAATGTGGCGCTTGATATTGCGAATCTGCAGAAAATTATGGAGCAGGTGGAGGCCTATATCAAGTCCGGAATCGCGGAGGAAGACTTATGATCACCCGGGAGGAAGCGCTGGCATTTGGGCTGTCGTTTCCGGATACCTATCAGGAGGCCCCTTTTCATGATAACAACTGGCAGCTTGTCAGAGTCAGGGGAAGTAAAAAGGCTTTCCTGTGGACGTATGAGCGTAACGGGTATCTCAACCTGAATGTGAAGGTGGATCCCGAGTGGCGTGATTTTTGGCGTAAGACGTTTGCAACGGTGATTCCCGGTTATCATCAGAATAAAGAACACTGGAATACGATCATTATTGACGGAAGCATCCCGGATGAGGATGTGAAGCGGATGATCGCTGAGAGTTACGATCAGGTTACCGACAGCCCGTCAAAGAGAATCTATGAAGCCGTGAAGCTGATCCCGAGAGGGTGTGTCGCGACTTACGGACAGGTGGCGGAGCTGGCCGGAGATAAGAAGATGGCGAGAGCCGTTGGCAATGCATTGCACAGAAACCCCGATCCGGAGACTATTCCTTGTTACAGAGTGGTGAATGCCAAAGGAGAACTTGCCGGAGAATTCGCTTTTGGCGGAGCCGGAGCGCAGGCTAAACTTCTGGAAGCAGACGGAATACAGGTGATTGACGGTAAAGTCGATCTTCATAAATATGGGATTGAAGTGATTGACGGAAAAGTCAGTCTGAGGAGGTGTGCGCTTGGAGGATATCAGCCTGAGTGAAGAGACGACTTCACGGGAAATCAATATGTCGGTATCACCCATCTGTCAGAAAGACGGTCATAAGGTGGCGTATGTTTCTTTCTCGGACGGGAAGCGCACGGCAGAGGGAGAGATACCGGACTGCAGGATTACAAAATATGAGAATTTCGGGAAAGAGGAAGTGGAGCAGCTGGAGCGTTATATGCGTGACAATCTGGCAATGATCAAGAGAATGGCTGCCAGTGTGGATCCAATGAAAGCTTTCCTTGGGAAAAAGGAGTGAACGACGATGATCAGAAGAAAAGAAGATGTCAGGATTCGTAAAGTGAGCAATGCACAGGGAGGAAACGGCGATATCTATTTCCATGACTGGCTGCTGCCGGAGGAAGCGCCCGGACACGGACGTGTGTTCAGCAAACTTGTGGTTCCGGCAGGAAGTTCAATCGCACCACATCAGCATAACGGTGAGTTTGAAGCGGTCTATGTTCTGGAAGGCACGGCAACGCTGACAGACGGCGATGATGTCACAGAACTTCATGCGGGAGACATGAATCTGTGCCCTGACGGGGAAACACACGGAATTGAGAACCGGACAGACAGCGATCTGGTGCTGATGGCTCTAATCATGAAAACCTTATAAAAGGAATTTATTGTTTATGAACATACTCATTGACGGATATAACATAAATTATAAGATAACGGGAGACGGAGAGCAGACCGTAGTCATTCTGCAGGGCTGGGGAACCGGTCTGGAAGTATATGATTCCGTGGCAGCGTGCATCAAGGAAGCATACAGGGTGATCCAACTGGATTTCCCGGGCTTCGGCGCCAGCGATGAGCCGAGAGAGCCATGGGATGTCAGCGCGTATGCGGACTTTTTCTGCAGGTTTATGGAGGCACTCCATGTGGAGAAAGCAACGCTGATCGGACATTCCTATGGCGGCAGAGTGATCATAAAACTTGCAAACAGAGACAATCTGCCTTTTACAATAGACAAAATCGTATTGATCGACAGTGCGGGTGTGCTGCCGAAAAAGACATTTGCCCAGAAGATGAAAATAAAGCGCTATAAGGTGCTCAAAAAGTTTCTGAATATGAAAGTGATTCACGGGATGTTCCCGGAACTGATCGATGACTGGAAGAGCCGTCAGGGCTCGGAGGATTACCGCAATGCCACACCCATGATGCGTCAGTGCCTGGTGAAGGCGGTCAATGAGGATCTGACAGATCTGTTGCCGGGAATCAGACAGGAGACGCTTCTTATCTGGGGCGATCTCGACACAGCCACCCCTATAGCGGATGCGAGGCTGATGGAGCAAAGAATTCCCAATGCGGGGCTTGCGGTTATCCAGGGAACAGGGCATTTCTGTTTTGCTGAGCAGCCGGTGATTTTCAGGAATATCATGAGATCATACTTTAAGATAGGAGCATAACATGTTAATCAGAGCAGTGATCGCAGGGATCATATCGATACCGGCATTTTTCCTGGCTATGCGGTATAACCTCCATATGTTCCAGTTGAATGGATACAAAAATAAAGAGCATCTGCACTGGCTGCAGAAGAATATCAGACAGCAGTGGATTTTGGCTGCCTGTGCTTTGTACGGCATTTTGAATCTGTGTATCAGCAATGTGGTCACGGACATTATCGGCTGTGCGGTTCTGGCGGTTGTGATCCTGGTATATCAGGCAATGCGCAGACAGCATGCCAAGAAGAAGCTTGTGTACACGGCGCGTGTCAAGCGGCTGATCGCCACGGATATCATTCTGGCGCTGTCTATCTGGGGACTTGTGACCGGTCTGGGCGGTATCCGGTTTTCGACAGGAATCTTACAACTCCTGACCGGCCTTCAGGTGATCCTGCTGGTTGTCACGAATGTGATCAATCACCCGGTCGAGGCGGGTGTGAGCCGGTATTATATCAATGACGCGAAACGCAAACTCCGGGAAGTAAAGGGGCTGACTGTCATCGGTGTGACGGGCAGCTACGGCAAGACCAGCGTGAAGTTCTATCTGCAGACACTCCTGCAGGACAGATTCAATGTGTTGGTGACACCGGAGAGTTATAATACGCCAATGGGCGTTGTGCGCACGATCAGGGAATCTTTGAAGCCGACACATGAGATCTTTGTCTGTGAGATGGGCGCCAGACATGTGGGTGATATCAAGGAGATCTGTGATATCGTACATCCGCGCCACGGAATCATCACGTCGGTAGGACCGCAGCATCTGGAAACCTTCTTTAATATGGAGAATATCAAGAACACGAAGTTTGAACTGGCGGATGCACTTCCGGCTGACGGCATGCTTTTCCTGAACGGTGATAACGAGTATATTCAGGATAAGGCGGCAGGCTATCAGAATAAGATTTTCTATTATTCGGAAGGAAACGGCGCAGGGTATTGTGCGAGCGATCTGAAGCTGTCCCGTCTGGGAACGGAGTTTACCGTGACTGCGCCGGACGGAGAACAGGAGCGGTTTCAGATGCGTCTCGTGGGCGCCCACAATGTGATCAATGTGATGGGCGCCATCGCTGTGGCACACAGTCTGGGCATTTCCCTGAAAGAACTGCGCGTACCCGTCAGGCGGATCGAGCCGGTGGAGCACCGGATGCAGCTGCGGGAGCATGGAGCGGTGACAGTCATCGATGATGCCTATAATTCCAATCCGGTAGGTTCTAAAGCCGCGGTCCAGACACTTGCCATGTTTGAGGGAGTGAGGATCCTGATCACACCGGGCATGGTGGAGCTTGGAGAGAAAGAGGCGGAATACAATTATAAATTCGGAACCTACGCGGCGGACTGCTGCGATTACATTTTGCTTGTTGGGAAAAAGCACACGGAGCCGATCCGTGAAGGCGTGCTGAGCAAGGGCTTCCCGGAGGAGAAGTGTCTTGTGTATGACAGACTGGAGGAGGCTGTTTCCTATGCGTATGCGATCCGGGAACAGGCTCATAAATATATTCTGTTGGAGAATGATCTTCCGGACAATTATTAGAGAGGTAGCATAATATGAAAACTAGAGTTGCAATGGTGTTTGGCGGCAAAAGCGTGGAGCACGAGGTGTCCGTGATCTCGGGAATCCAGGCCGTGATGAACATGGATACGGACAAGTACGAGGTGATCCCGGTATACATGACCAAAAAGAATGACATGTATATCGGTGAGGACATCAGCAAGATCGAGTCTTACAAGGACATTGACGGTCTCCTTAAGAGATCTCAGAAAGTGATCATGATGAATGAGGGAGACAGAGTTGTTCTGCTTCAGTATCCTCTGAAGAAATTCGGAAAGAATTATGAGCAGGAGATTGATATCGTATTCCCGGTGGTTCACGGAACCAACGTGGAGGACGGCGCCCTGCAGGGATATTTCAAGACGCTTGGCGTTCCCTTTGTCGGATGCGATGTGACAGCGTCCGCTGTCGGAATGGATAAATACATCATGAAAGCGATCCTCAAGGAAAGCAATGTGCCGGTTCTGGATGCAAAGGTATTTACGCTGTCGGACTATGCTGAGATTGATGATATGATCGAAACGATCGAGTCTGCCATTGGCTATCCCGTGATCGTCAAGCCGGTTAATCTGGGATCCAGCGTGGGAATCAGCGTTGCGAAGGATCGAGTTGAATTGACGAGATCCATCGATGATGCGTACCGGTATGCCACCAAGGTGCTGGTGGAGCATGCAATCTCTAATCTGCGGGAGATCAACTGTGCCGTTCTGGGAGATGAGAATGAGGCGGTTGCCTCCGAGTGTGAGGAACCGTTACATACGAAAGATATCTTAAGCTATGAGGATAAATATGTCAGCAATGCCAAGGGAAGCGGTTCCAAGGGAATGGCGAGTGTCTCGAGGAAGATCCCGGCAGAACTTACTCCCGAGAAGCGAGAAGAAGTCAGAGAGCTTGCAGTCAGGGCATTTCAGGCGCTCGGCTGCAACGGTGTGTCCAGAATTGATTTTATGATCGATGAAGATAACGGGAAGTTGTATTTTAATGAGATCAATACAATTCCCGGTTCCCTGGCGTTCTACCTGTGGGAGCCGATCGGAGTGCCGTATAAGGAATTGCTTGACAGGATGATCGGCCTGGCATTGAAGCGTGAGAGGACGGAGAAGAATCTTACCTTTACCTTTGACACCAATATACTGAATCAGTCCAGCTTCGGCGGACAAAAAGGTTCGAAACTGTAAGAGAAAATGAAGAAAAGCGACTTTCGCACGATTCAATGCGTAAGCCGCTTTTTTGATTTCAATCAGAAAATTCTTTATATAATTATAATGCAATGATCAAGAGCATATAAAAGACAATGCTGAACAGAAGCCCCAAAGTGGAAATTACGATTCCGGCAATGCCCAGTCCCTTACTCTTGTGATCTTTTGCAAGACAGATGATGCCGCATACGAGTCCGGCGATACTGAGTACGAGATTCCAAACCGGAACCCAACAGCCGATCAGTCCGAAAATGCCGAGTACCAGAGAAGCGACAGCCATGGAAGAATTGTTCTTCGGCACAGCGTTTCTCACGAGAGGCGGCGTATACATTCCGTTATTTCCGTTCGGATTCTGTCCTGCCGGCTGCGGAACGCCATATTGATTGTTCATGTTCTCGTTTTCCTGCATGATATCACCTCTTCAAATTCCGGACTAAACAGCTAACAGGAAAAGGTTCAGAAGCAGGAAAATAATTGCGATCACCACGAACGCGCCGAATGCGATCCATACCTTATTCATTTTCTTCTCAAGATAACCCTGTACATAGATGGTGCTCAGTCCGACACCGATCGCCATACAGAGGATGCCGCCGAAGAACCAGCCGCCGATCGCACTCACTGCGACAAGTACCCAGATCCATGCGGGAATGGAACCAACGGGCTCGTATGCCTTGCCGGAACCTAAGTATGTACCGTTGACAGACAGGTCTGCCTTATTTCCGATGACAACCAGATTGCAGTTGAGTCCCGGGAACTGGATCTGATAATCAATCAGATTGATGAACCAGTTGCTTGACTTTGTTTTGTAAACTGCTCCGTCGATGATGATTTTATTGCCGCCAAAGCCGGTCTTGCGCTCGATTGTATGCGACACTCCGTTGCTGTCAGTCACTGTCCATGTGTTCAAGTTTGCCATATGTCATTTCTCCCTTCATAAGTAAAACACTTTGTTCCTTTAATACACTAAAACGCTAATCAGTATATTGTACAAGTAGTGCATTTGTCAAGCACTTATTGAAAAAATAAGGATTTGATCAAAAAGAAAGCGATCGGCACGAGCAGGGATGGAAGCAGATTCATGGTTTTGAATTCTTTGATCTTTAAGATACTGATTCCGGAGGCTGCGATCAGGAAGCCTCCCACGATCGATAATTCCGTCATGAATTCCGGTGAGATAAAGGATTCCAGCGATCCGGCAAAGAGGTAGATGGAACCCTGCCACAGGAAGAGTACCGGCGCTGCTGCGGCAATGCCGATGCCGTAGGTGGAAGCAAGCACCATGGACGTTACCAGATCCAGCGTGCCGTTTGTAAACAGATAAGTATGGTCGCCGTACAGGGACGCCTGGATCGGCCCAAGGATGGATAAGGTTCCGATGC
>CAMGRE010000092.1 GCA_946061355.1 uncultured bacterium
TGAACCGGAAAATCGGCTTTCTGCAGATTCCGGAACTGATCGAAGAGTGCATGAACCGTCATAAACTCATCGAAAACCCGGACATCGACCAGATCCTTGCGACGGAATCGGAAGTCTATGAGATGATCGGTCAATTGGTGTGACAGAATAGAAAGAAGCTGGTGATAAATTGATCTATACGATTCTTATTTTTATCTTGATATTAGGGGTGCTGATCGGCTCCCATGAACTTGGACATTTCCTGGCGGCAAAGGCAAACGGGATCACGGTGAAGGAGTTTGCGCTCGGTATGGGACCGAGGCTTTGTTCCGTCACAAAAGGCGGCACGATCTATTCCATTCGTCTGCTGCCGATCGGCGGCGCCTGCATGTTCGAGGGAGAGGACGGCGCCGACAGCGAGGATGCGAACGGTGCGCCGAGGGAATTGTCGGAGGGCGCATTTCCCAATGCGAGCGTCTGGGCGCGTATCTGTACGGTTGTGGCAGGTCCGCTCTTTAATTTTGTCCTGGCGTATGTGTTGGCTGTGATCATCACGGCGAACAGCTATACCGACCGTCCGGTCGTGCAGGAACTGATACCGGATTATCCCGCACAGGAAGCGGGAATGCAGGCGGGAGACCTGATCACGCGGATGAACGGAGAGCGGATCCACTTTGCAAAGGAGATTCAGCTCATCACGATGCTCAATGATCAGAATGCGCCGATCACGGTGGAGTATGAGCGTGACGGTCAGAAGTATGAGACTGTGCTGACGCCACAGTATGATCAGAACAGCGGAAGGTATCTGCTTGGCTTTCAGGGATATGCCGAGTATGTGCGCCCGAAGGGACTCGAGATTTTTACAGATGCTTTTCATGAGGTCGGATACGGTCTGAAATCCACGGTAAAGAGCCTGCGGATGATGATCGAGGGACGGGTGTCCAAGAATGATGTGGCAGGCCCTGTCTATATGGCAAAGATGGTGGATGATGTGACTGAGATGGCGAAGCCGTACGGCGTGTGGGCAGTCATTCTGAACCTGATGAATTTTGCCCTGCTGCTGTCCGTGAACCTCGGTGTGCTCAACCTCCTGCCGATTCCGGCGCTTGACGGCGGCAGACTTGTCTTTTTGCTTCTCGAACTTGTGCGGGGCAAGCCGGTACCCGTGGAGAAAGAGGGGATGGTGCACCTGGCAGGCTTTGCGGTGCTCATGCTGTTTATGGTGTGGGTGGTGTTTAACGACATTACCAGACTGATCGGATGATCATGATAACAGGCTGTTGCAATGCGCGGCAGCCTATTGATTTTTTGCGATAAGCGTAGTACAATCTTTTCACCGGAAGGATTCGTTTCCGGTTTCTGATTTATCATAATATGATGCAACTGCCGATGGCAGGAGCTATGTATTCTTTTTTCCGCGTTCGCGGGAAATATTCCATTTGGATCACAATTGATATTGCAGTTAATTTGGCATTGAAAAAACGTTTCACAGGAGATTTTTATGCAGATTACAACATCATCATTCTGGTGGAAAGGCCGGAGTGCAGAGGTCAACCAGGATTCCCTTTCGCTGCAGCATGTGAGGCTCAGAGATGGCAGTGCGGTATTGGCGGTGGTGTGCGACGGCATAGGGAGCCTTTCAAGGGGAGAGGATGCCGGAGGCATTGCGGTACGTCATCTGACAAAGTGGTTTTACGGTGAATGCAGGGAATTGATTTTTGAAAAGAAATCCAAAGAGCTTATTCTGCTTGCCCTTCAGCGGCAGGTGTATCAGATTCAGGAACTTCTCCTGAACTTTCAGCAAAAAGAAAGGATCAGATCGGGAACAACCATGACGTGTCTCTTACTCATCAGGAGACGGTATTATATCGTTCATGTCGGGGACGGCAGATTATACCTTTTAAGGAGGCGGAGACTTCTGCCTGTCATTTGGTGGCGGAAGGCCTGGGTGAAATGCCTTACGATGGAGGATCAGGACAGGGCTGGGCGTCTGACAAAGTGTCTGGGAGCGGAATGTGCGGACAGACCTTTTTATGACACCGGCAGGATCCGCCGGGGAAGTCTGTTCCTGCTGGGGACGGACGGAATATGGCATGGTATGGACAGGAAACGGCTGGGACAGTTGTTTGGAAATGTTTGGGGCAGAAAGAGCCCGGGGCGGATGTCCGGAAAGATTCGGGACGGAAAGCACCCGGGACAACCGGACAGAAACGTCTGCGACAGCAGGCAGCTGCAGCGCAGACTTGAGATGATGGCACAGCAGTCGGCGGATCGAGGGAGCTTTGATAACATGGCGGCGATCGCAGTGGCAGTGGAATAGTTGGGAGGGATTACAATGGAAAAAGAACGGTATCGGATTATAAGGAAGCTTGCAGAGGGCGGGAGCGGTGTCACCAGTCTGGTGTGGGATGAGCATCTGTCCAGGCAGTGGGTGATGAAGGAGATTACATTACAGGGAGAAGGCGGACAGACGGCGGAAGGACAGTATGATGCAGATCAGGCGGAGGGACAGTGTCAGGCAGTGCAGGCGGAGATCCGTGCGCTCACCGCCGTGCGCATGGATGGCATCCCGTTTCTGGCAGATGCATGGCGGGAGGAGAACAAGGTGTATCTGATCATGGAATATCTGGAGGGCATGACGCTGGAACAGCGTATCGCAACACAGGGGGCCATGGCGGAGACGGAGGCGGTCAGGATCGGCGTGCAGCTGGCCGTGCTTTTGCAGTATCTCCACGAGAGGACTCCTGCGCTCATTCATGGTGACATCAAGGCTTCCAATGTGATCTGCCGCAAAGATCAGGCGGATTCGGCGGCACTGCTTGATTTCGGTGCGTCATTTGTGCAGAGCGGGGAATATGACAGCAGCGGATCCGGAGGCTGCCATTATACGCCCGGCTATGCGGCACCCGAACTGATCCGGACGGGCAGGCCTTCCATCCAGACGGATATCTATGCATTCGGGGTACTGCTTTATGCGATGGCGTCCGGGGAACTGCCGGGAGACTGTGGATGGGAGGCGACTGCGGTGAGGCAGCAGAATCCTTTTCTGTCACCGCAGATGGAGGCAGTGATCGCAAAATGCGTGGAGCATGATCCAAAGAACCGCTATCATACGATGGAGGAAGTAAGGCTCGACCTGCTGTCGTGCGGTGAGACTGCCCTGTGTAAAAAGAATGGGGAAAAGCGGCATCGGAAGGCGGATAAGCATCTGTACCAGAGGGTGACGTCGCTGTTGTGCACGGAGGGAAAGGAAAGAGGCGTGTTGCTTCCGGCAGTGGCGGTTCTCTGTGCCTGTACCGCGCTGTTTTTGACAGTGAGAGCGCCCGGTGCAGAGGAGAGCATGGCAGCCGGAAAGACACTGCCTGTGAATCTGCGCAGTCAGTCGGGGGACAGGATCCTGGTGGATTACGGAGCGGTCTATCATACAGGGCAGAATCCGCTGTTTGAACTCCCCGAATCCTGCTTCGTGAAAGAGCGCAGATATGAGGTCACGCTGCGCCAGAGAGACTGCGTGGACGGCAGCATCCGCGAGCGGACCTTTCTCATCTGCATGGAGTAGGCAGGGAAGAAATATACCAATAGGTTATGGAGTAATTCTTAATAATAGAGTATAATATACGCGAAGGCAATGAGCAGTGTTCACTGCGAAGCAGAAAGAGAGAGGCAGTTATATGTATCGTGACAAAACAAAAGTAATTCAGATCGGAAATAGAAAAATCGGAGGAGGGAATCCTGTCCTGATCCAGTCCATGACAAACACCAGGACGGAGGATGTGGAGGCGACTGTCGCGCAGATTTTGCGGCTGGAGGCTGCCGGCTGTGAGATCATCAGGAGTACGGTCCCTACGATCGAGGCGGCAAAGGCAATCGGAGAGATCAAGAAGCAGATCCATATTCCCATTGTTGCGGACATTCATTTTGATTATAAGATGGCGATCGCGGCGATTGAGAACGGCGCGGATAAAATCAGAATTAATCCAGGCAATATTGGCAGCCGGGATAAGGTTGAGGCGGTCGTAAACGCTGCGAGAGAGCGCGGTATCCCGATCCGTGTGGGCGTCAACAGCGGTTCTCTCGAGAAAGATCTCGTGGAAAAGTATGGCGGTGTCACCGCAGAGGGCATTGTGGAGAGCGCGCTTGACAAGGTGCATATGATAGAGGAACTGGGATATGACAATCTGGTGGTGAGCATCAAATCATCGGATGTGATGATGTGTGTCAGTGCGCATGAGATCTTAGCAGAGAAGATCAATTATCCCCTGCATGTGGGAATCACAGAGTCGGGGACTGTCACGAGCGGCAATATCAAGTCGTCCGTCGGACTCGGGATCATTCTCTATCAGGGGATCGGGGATACCATCCGTGTGTCACTGACCGGAGATCCGGTGGAGGAGATCAAGAGTGCAAAACTCATCCTGCGCACCCTTGGGCTCAGAAAGGGTGGTATTGAGGTCGTCAGCTGCCCCACCTGCGGCAGGACGAGGATCGATCTGATCGGTCTGGCGAATCAGGTGGAGAATATGGTTCAGGATATCCCGCTGAATCTGAAGGTGGCGGTTATGGGCTGTGCCGTCAACGGACCCGGAGAGGCCAAAGAGGCTGACATCGGAATTGCAGGCGGTGTCGGGGAAGGCTTGCTGATCAAGAAAGGTGAAATTATCCGTAAGGTGCCGGAGGCAGAGCTTTTAGAGACACTGCGGCAGGAACTTTTGAATTGGAAGGAATAAAAAGAGCATGACGAAATCTTTTTTTCAGGTATTTCCGACATTAAAACTGGATAGTATGATTGCGTCATTTTTTGAACAGGTTACTGTGGAGCGTATCACCTCCACAAAGCGGAAGGATTATCTGCGGATCTATCTATCCAGCGAGCATTTGATCCAGAAAGATATGATCTTTAAAGTGGAGCAGGAGATTAAGAAGCAGCTTTTCCCGTTAGCTGAGATGGTGATCCGCATTTTTGAAAGATATCGTCTTTCCTCCCAGTATAATCCGGAGAAGCTGATGGAGCTTTACAAGGACAGTATTCTGCTGGAACTGAAAGAGTACAGCCATGTGGAATACAGTATGTTCAAAGGGGCAGAGCTGTCCTTTCCCGAGGAGAACCGCCTGTTGCTTCTCGTGAAAGACAGTGTGGTTGCCAGAGAGAAGGAAGAGGAGCTCGTGCGCATTCTGGAGAAGATCTACGGAGAGCGTTTCGGTTATCCGGTTCTTGTGGATGTGGAATATAAGGAAGACACTGATGCGGAGAAACGGCAGAAAGAAGACGAGGAACGCATCGAGAGGGAGGTGGCTCAGATCGCTGCCAGAGCTGGTGGCGCATTGGGAGAAGAAGGCTCTGTACAGGACAGTCCGGATACAAAGCAGGAAACGGGAGGGGAAACACCCGTGCAGGCCGACCCCGGACAGAACGGCGTATCAGGCGAAAAGAAAAATCCGGATACACCGAAAGGGAAGAAGACAGATAAGAAGAATGATTATAAGTTGAAGCCTCTGAAACGTTCCGATAATCCGGATGTGCTCTATGGTAGAGATTTTGAGGATGAGGCGCTGAAAATAGAGGAGATTCAGGGAGAGATCGGTGAGATCGCGATCCGGGGTAAGGTCATTGCCTTTGATAAGCGCGAGATCAAGAATGAGCGCACGATTCTGATTTTTGATATTACGGACTTTACGGATACGATTACAATAAAGATGTTTGTACATAATGATCAGGTATCGGAGCTTACCGGTGATATCAAACCGGGGGCTTTTTTGAAGATCAAGGGCATGGTCATGGTGGACAAATTCGACGGGGAGCTGACGCTCGGCTCTCTTGTCGGTGTAAAGAAGATCAGCGATTTCACAACGGGCAGAATGGATCACTCTTCAAGAAAGAGAGTGGAGCTGCACTGTCATACCAAAATGAGCGATATGGATGGCGTATCCGATGTAAAAGATATTGTGAAGCGCGCATACAAGTGGGGGCATCCCGCGATCGCCATCACCGATCACGGCGTGGTGCAGGCTTTCACCGATGCCAATCACGTCTGGGACGATCTGTGGAGTGCGGAAAAGGATAAGAGGAAAGCGGCGGGAGATGAACACCCGGACAAGAATGATTTCTTTAAGATCATTTACGGGTGTGAGGCATATCTCGTAGACGATCTGAAGGATATTGTCATCGGTGCAAAAGGGCAGTCTCTTGATTGTGATTATGTAGTGTTTGACCTTGAGACGACAGGACTTTCCGCCGTGCAGAATAAGATTATTGAGATTGGCGCTGTGAAGGTATCGGGCGGAGAGATCACAGACCGCTTCTCTACGTTTGTGAATCCGCAGACACCGATCCCTTTTGAGATTGAGAAACTGACGGGAATCCGGGATGATATGGTGTGCGATTCACCGGTCATCGAGGAGATCCTGCCGCAGTTCCTTGATTTTTGCGAGGGGTGTGTGCTGGTGGCGCACAATGCCGGATTCGACGTAAGCTTTATCATCGAAAATTGTAAGCGGCAGGGGATTCCCCATGATTTCACGTATGTGGATACGGTGGGGGTTGCCAGGATGCTGCTGCCGCATTTGGCTAAATATAAGCTGGATACTGTTGCCAAGGCGATGGGCGTCTCTCTGGAGAATCATCACCGGGCGGTCGATGATGCGGGGGCAACAGCGGAGATTTTTGTGAAGTTCCTTCCCATGCTGAAGGAGGAGGGAGCACACAGTCTGTCGGATGTCAACGCGCTCGGTGCAAGCAGTCCGGAGGTGATCAGGAAACTTCCTACGTATCATGCCATCATTCTGGCGCAGAATGATGTGGGAAGAGTCAACCTGTACCGGCTGATCTCAGAGTCACACGTCAATCTCTTTGCCAAGAGACCGAGGATTCCAAAGAGTCTGATCATGAAATACAGAGAAGGACTGTTGCTCGGAAGCGCCTGTGAAGCGGGAGAACTGTATCGCGCATTGTTGGACGGACAGGATGACACGGAGATTGCCAGGATTGTACGGTTTTATGATTATCTGGAGATCCAGCCGGTCGGAAACAATGCCTTTATGATCGAGTCAGACAGGGTGCCGGCGGTCAATTCGATTGAGGATATTCAGGAATTTAACAAAAAGATCGTGAAGCTTGGTGAGCAGTTCCACAAGCCTGTAGTGGCAACGTGTGATGTGCATTTCCTGGATCCCGAGGATGAGGTGTACCGAAGGATCATTATGGCGGGAAAGGGCTTTAAGGATGCGGACAGTCAGGCTCCTCTGTACCTGAGGACCACGGAGGAGATGTTAGAAGAGTTTGCCTATCTGGGAACCGATAAGGCGGAGGAGGTGGTCATCACCAATACCAATCTGATCGCCGATATGATCGATACGATCTCGCCGGTGCGGCCGGATAAATGTCCTCCTGTCATTCCGGACAGTGACAAGACGCTGACGGATATCTGTTATAACAAGGCGTTTGAACTCTACGGAGATCCGCTCCCCGATATCGTGAGGGAACGTTTGGAAAAAGAACTGAATTCCATCATCAAGAACGGGTTTGCTGTGATGTATATTATCGCCCAGAAACTGGTATGGAAGTCGGTGGAAGACGGATATCTGGTGGGATCGCGAGGGTCGGTGGGATCATCCCTTGTGGCATTTATGGCGGGAATCACGGAAGTGAATTCCCTGAGCGCTCATTACCGCTGTCCGAACTGCCGTTATTATGATTTTGACTCTCCGGAGGTAAAAGCGTTTGCGGGAAGTGCGGGCTGTGATATGCCGGATAAGAACTGTCCCGTATGCGGCAAACCTCTTGTGAAGGATGGGTTTGACATTCCGTTCGAGACATTCCTTGGATTCAAGGGAGATAAGGAGCCTGACATTGACCTGAATTTCTCGGGAGAGTACCAGAGTAAGGCTCACAAATATACGGAGGTAATCTTTGGCGCAGGCCAGACCTACCGCGCCGGTACGATCGGTACGCTGGCGGACAAGACGGCATTCGGCTATGTGAAGAACTATTATGAGGAGCGCGGAACCAAGAAGCGTGTCTGTGAGATCAACCGTATTGTCGGCGGCTGTACGGGAATCAGAAGGAGCACCGGACAGCATCCGGGAGGAATCATCGTGCTCCCGGTGGGAGAGGACATCAATTCCTTTACGCCGGTTCAGCATCCGGCGAACGATACGACCACGGATATCGTGACGACGCACTTCGACTATCACTCGATCGATCATAACCTGCTGAAGCTTGATATCCTTGGGCACGACGATCCGACCATGATCCGTATGCTCCAGGACCTGACAGGAATTGATCCGACGAAGATACCGCTTGATGACAAGCAGGTTATGTCACTGTTCCAGAACACTTCGGCGCTTGGCATTACGCCGGATCAGATCGGCGGCTGTCCGGTAGGTTCCCTTGGTATTCCGGAGTTTGGTACGGACTTCGTGATTCAGATGCTTCTGGATACGAAACCGCAGTGTTTCTCGGATCTGGTCCGTATCTCCGGGTTGGGACACGGGACGGACGTGTGGCTGGGAAATGCCCAGACGCTGATCCAGGAGGGAAAGGCAACGATCTCTACGGCGATCTGTACGCGTGATGATATCATGATCTATCTGATCAACAAGGGAGTGGAGAGCAGTCTCTCCTTTAAGATCATGGAATCCGTCCGCAAAGGCAAGGGACTGAAGCCTGATATGGAGGAGGCGATGGTGGCAGCAGGCGTGCCGGACTGGTATATCTGGTCCTGCAAGAAGATCAAATACATGTTCCCGAAAGCGCATGCCGCGGCCTATGTCATGATGGCGTGGCGCATTGCCTATTGCAAGATCAATTATCCGCAGGCATATTATGCAGCCTATTTCAGTATCCGCGCTTCGGGATTCTCCTATGAACTGATGTGTCAGGGACAGAAGCATCTGGAGAATGTGATGGCGGATTACAAGCGCAGAGAGGACAGCCTAAGCCAGAAGGAGCAGAATACCTTCAAAGATATGAAGATCGTTCAGGAAATGTACGCCAGAGGGTTTGATTTTGTGCCGATTGATATCTTTAAGGCACATTCCAGAAATTTCCAGATTACGGAGGACGGGAAACTTATGCCTTCGCTAAACAGCATTGACGGTCTGGGCGAGAAAGCGGCGGACGCGATCGTCGAGGCGGCAAAGGACGGTCCCTTCCTGTCAAAGGACGACTTCAGACAGCGCACGAAAGTGTCAAAGACGATCATAGAGATGATGGATGACATGAATCTGCTCGGTGATCTGCCGGAATCCAACCAGATCAGTTTGTTTGACCTGATGTGAAAGGAATGGCAGAAACCTGACCGGCCGGCATAGCTTATGAATATCAGAAAGCGGACGGCAGACCTCTGTACAGATGAAAAGTGTACAGAGGTCTGCATAAGAAAATTAAAAAAAATGAAAAAAGTACTTGCTTTTTTGGAAAAGATATTATATGATAAACAAGTCGCACGGATGCGACACAGAATCTGGCGAGTTGGTCAAGAGGTTAAGACACCGCCCTTTCACGGCGGAAACAGGGGTTCGATTCCCCTACTCGCTGCTGACTATTTAACAGAATAGCCCAACCCGGAAAGTACTGGAAACGCTGATGAATGCTGAGTTTCAGTGCTTTTTTATTTCGTATCACTGTTTACGAAATTTTAAGTGCTAAATAGCAAGGTATTCAAAAAGGTATT
>CAMGRE010000093.1 GCA_946061355.1 uncultured bacterium
TAATATCGGAGAAAATCTTGACCAGATCATGAATCTGGATCCAAGGGGATACGGAGTGTGCCGTATCCTGTATGCGGGCAGCAGATCATATACGGGAGAAGCGACGACCATGCACTGCGCCAGAGAACTTGGCAGGCTGCTTAAGCCGGGCGATGTGGTTTTCCTGATCACGGGATTTATCTTAAGGCCGCACAAGCAGCCTGAGACCGACGGCAGCGTCAGTACAGTGCTACTTGCCAGGGGATTGATTCAGGCATACGGCGTAACGCCGGTGATCATCTGTCCCGAGGAGAATAAGCCGGCGTTTGCCAATATGGTTCGTGAAGCAGGACTCCACCTGTATGACGGTATCAGTGAAGCTGCCGAGCTGCCCCTGTCCGTCGGGATCGTGGCATTTACCAAGGACAAAGACAGAGCGGCCGGGCAGGCGGAGCAGCTCCTCGCGGAAGGTAATCCCAAAGCGGTGATATCCAATGAAGCTCCGGGAGCCAACTGCTGCGGTGAATACCATAATGCGGTCGGCGTGAACTGCACGGAACTGGAAGCAAAGATGGATGTTCTCTTCCGTATGGCAAAGGAGAGGGGCATCTGGAATATGGCGATCGGGGATCTCGGAAATGAGATCGGCATGGGAGCCATAAAGGAGCATATCCTGAAATATATCCCTTATGCGGGAGCAGGGGAGTGCAGCTGTGGGTGTGGCGGCGGGATCCTGGCGGATTCGGCAGCAGATCACATCATCACGGCTACGGTGTCCGATTGGGGATGTTACGGACTGCTGGCAGCGACAGCTTACCTCAAAGGGGATATTTCCATTATGCATACGGAGGAGATGGAAGAGAGTGTGTTAAAAGCAGCTTCCCAGAATGGACTTGTCGATATGACGGGATCTCTTCTGCCGGGAATCGATGGCTTTGACTGCAGGATGAACCGTACTATTGTCAGCCTTATGAGGCAGTGTGTGGAGTACAGTCTCGGTTATCACAATGAAAAATGGTTTGAGGTAACGTTACAAAAAGAATTTTTTCAGCGGAATCTGAAAAAAGCCTTGTAAAAGAAAGAAATTTCCTGTACCATTCTGTATGGAGTTTAAACTTGAAACAATATTAAGAAGACAGCGGCAGGCAGAATGGAACGGACGGATTTTTACAGAAAAGTAATGGCGCTGGTGATACCGATGGCGCTGCAGAATTTGATCAATGTGGGCGTGACGGCGACGGATGTCATTATGTTGGGAAGGGTAGGAGAAAAAGTCCTTTCCGGATGCTCGTTAGGGGGACAGGTGTTTTTTATATTCAGCCTGTTCCTTTTTGGGGTATCCTCCGGGGTGTCGGTACTTGCCGCACAGTACTGGGGCAAGAAGGACACACACGCCATTGAGAAGCTGTGGGGGATCGTCACAGTCATTGCAGTGACAGTGGGGCTTATCTTCTTTCTGTGTGTTCAAATATTTCCGGACCGGATCATGCGGATTTTTACGAATGAACCCGAAGTAGTGGCACAGGGCGTGAAGTATCTTAGGATTGTTTCGTTTACTTATCCTATGGTTGCCGTCAGCATGACCTATCTGAATCTGATCCGCAGCATAGAAAAGGTAGTTATTTCCACGGTGGTTTACGGATGCTCCCTGGTACTGAATTTTGTGATCAACGCGATTTTGATTTTCGGACTCTTCGGAGCGCCAAAGCTCGGAATTGTGGGAGCGGCAATCGGTACATTGTCGGCGAGATCGCTGGAACTGCTGTTGATGCTCTGGTATGCTGTCCGGAAAAACGACGTTATACGCATCCGGATTTCCTGTCTGATTCACCCGGACAAGCTTCTTTTCCATGATTTTATGAAATATGCCGGCCCGGTGATCGCAAATGAGATTCTGTGGGGTGTCGGCTATTCGGCCAATGCAGCCATCATAGGCCATCTGGGCAGCAGTGCCGTTGCGGCAAACTCAGTGGCGCAGGTGACAAGGCAGCTATCCATGGTGGTGGTCTTCGGGATCGGAAACGCAACGGCGATCATGATCGGCAAGGCGATCGGAGAGAACCGCAGAAATATTGCGGAAATCTATGCAGCCAGACTGATCCGACTGGCGTTTGCGGGAGGCTGTATCGGAGGAACGATGATCATGCTCATCAGACCTCTTATTATCAAAGGGCTCGGATTCTCCGGATTGACGGCGGAATATATGCAATGGTTCCTGTTCCTGATGTCTTTCTATGTAGTCGGACAGGCTGTGAATACCGTATTTGTCGTGGGGATATTCAGAAGCGGCGGGGACACCCGGTTCGGGATGATTCTGGATATGTGTTCCATGTGGTTTTGTTCCATTCTGTTTGGAGCAGTCGCAGCGTTTGTGCTTGGTTTCAGCGTACAGACAGTGTACTTTATCCTGCTTAGTGATGAGCTGGTAAAACTGCCGTTTACCTTTTGGAGATATCGCCAGAAGAAATGGCTGAAAAATGTAACGAGATAACGGAAAGAAAATAGTTAAATAAAAATTTAATATACATGCAGGAGGAGAGAAAATGAGTGAAAGAACCTGGAAACAAAAGCTGATCCTGGGGATTCAGCACACCCTGGCAATGTTTGGCGCAACAGTACTGGTGCCGGCACTGACAGGACTCAACACATCCATCACACTGTTCTGCGCAGGAGTGGGAACCTTATTGTTCCACTGGATCACCAAGAGGAAGGTGCCGGTATTTTTAGGTTCCAGTTTTGCATTTATGGCAGGTATCATGGCAATCATCGGGGATTCCCGCATGGGCGATCCGGATTTCATGGACAAGCTTGCTGCTGTGAAGGGAGCACTGATTATAGCAGGACTTGTGTATGTGGTGTTTGCAGGGCTGATCAAGCTCTTTGGCTACGAGAAGGTGAATAAGCTGCTGCCCCCGGTTGTTACGGGACCTATCATCATCGTGATCGGACTTCGCCTGAGTGGATCGGCGATCAGCAATGCGTTCTATTATAACGGCGAATTCAGTTTGAAGGCAATTTTGGTAACGCTTGCTATTTTATTGACGATCATCATTGTATCGGTTTATGCAAAGGGTATTTTCAATCTGATGCCTATTTTGTTTGCCATTATCGTAGGGTATCTTGTTTGTCTGCCGATGGGCTTCTGTGATTTCACGGCAGTGAGAGAGGCTCACTTCTTCTCCTTTATGGATCAGGATATTCTGGCACAGCTGCTGTGTGTGCCGGTATTCCGCACGGATGCCATCCTTGCGATCGCACCGATTGCTCTGGTAACGATGATTGAGCATGTGGGAGATATCACAACGAACGGCGCTGTGGTCGGCCAGAACTTCATGGTGGATCCCGGTATCCACAGAACCATTCTTGGCGATGGTATTGCAACTGCTTTTGCGGGACTTTTGGGCGGACCTGCCAATACGACTTACGGTGAGAACACCGGTGTGCTTGCAGTGACCAAGGTTTATGATCCTGCCGTGATCCGGATTGCGGCTGTGTTTGCCATCATCCTTGGTGTGTTTGGTAAGTTCGGGGGCTTTATCTCCAGTATTCCCTCCCCTGTAACAGGAGGAATCGGTATTGTCCTTTACGGTATGATCTCCGCAGTCGGCGTTCGTATTCTTATTAATTCGAGACTTAACTTTGGAAACAGCAGAAATCTGTTGACAGCGGCTGTGATCCTGGTACTTGGTATCGGCTGCGACAGCGTTCCGGTTTACGGTTCGGTGACGATCTCCGGTCTGGCACTGGCAGCTGTAGTAGGTATCCTGATGGCATATATTCTGCCGGAAGGTGATGACAGTGTGCTGAAGTAATTTTTGAGGAATAAAGATTTGGCATTGCAGTTTTATATCGGCGGTTCGGGCGCCGGAAAGAGCACAAAACTTTATAGAGATATCATAGAACAGTCCGTGGCAGAACCACGGACTCGTTTTCTTGTGATCGTTCCCGATCAGTTTACCATGGAAACGCAGAAACAGCTTGTTATGATGCATCCGAAGCACGGCATCATGAATATTGAGGTGCTGAGTTTTGGCAGATTGACGCACCGCATCTTTGAGGAGCTTGGCGGTGATAACCTTCCGGTTCTGGACGATACGGGCAAGAGTCTGATCCTGCGGAAACTGGCTGCGGAGCATGAGCAGGAACTGACTGTATTGTCCGGCAGAATGAACCGGATGGGGTACATTAACGAGGTGAAATCCGCCATCTCGGAATTCATGCAATACGGAATCGGGCAGCAGGAACTCGGGAAACTGGTGGATTTTTCGCAGAGCAGAGGCTCCCTTTGCTATAAGCTCAGGGATCTCAAGGTGCTGTATGAAGCATTTCTGGATGCGATCGACGGCAGATTTGTGACAACGGAAGGAAAAATGGGATTGTTGGCGGCAAAACTCGATCAATCATCGCTGGTTCGTGACAGTATCGTGGTGTTTGATGGATTTACCGGTTTTACTCCGATACAGAACCGCGTGATTGAGAAGCTTCTTGTGATGGCACGGGAGGTACGTGTGACGATCCTGATGGATGCGGACGAGGAGGTTGACCGGAATGACGGAGAACAGAAGCTCTTTGCACTGAGCAAAAAGACGATCCGGTCATTGACTCTGCTGGCAGAAAAGAACAGGGTGCCCAGGAAGCCGGATATCCTGTTGTCGGTAGATCCCGTGTGGAGATTTGCGCAGAATCCCGGCATGGCACATCTGGAGCAGGAGCTTTTTCGTTACCGCAAGGGTGGTTTTCGGGGGGAACAGGATGCGATCCGTGTGTCGGAGGCGTCTGCGCCCAGAGAAGAAGTTCGTATGGTTTGTCTTCAGATCCGGAGGCTTCTGCAGGAAAAAGGATATCAATACAGAGATATCGCAGTAGTCACGGGGGATATGGCTGCCTATGCGGATCACATAGAGGATCAGTTTGGCATTTTCGGGATTCCCTGTTATCTGGACACCGCCAGAGGGATTGCGTTGAATCCGTTTGTGGAGTTTATCAGAAGCGGACTGCGTGTGATCCTGGAGGATTTCTCTTATCAGTCCGTATTCCATTTTCTGCGTTGCGGGATGGCCGGTGAGATTAACAGTTCACAGACCGACAGGCTGGAAAATTATGTGCTGGCGCACGGGATCCGCGGAAGGAAGCGGTATCAGGAAATGTTCGTGCTGCGGGGAGCCACAGAGCAGGCGCTTGAGGAACTGGAACAGGTAAACAGGATCAGAGAATGCCTTATGGAGGCAATGGAACCGCTTTTGGATGTGGGCACACAGGTGAAGGATTATGTTGGGTGTCTGTATCGATTTATCATAAAAAACGACTGTTATCAAAAACTTGAGAAGATGGAAGCCGATTTTCAAGCGGCGGGAGACCTGGCACGCGCAAGGGAATATGCCCAGATTTACCGGCTTGTGATGGAACTCCTTGAACAGCTCTTTGATCTGTTGTCAGAGGAGCATATGGCATTGCAGGAGTTTGCGGATATTCTGGATGCCGGTTTCGGAGAGATCCAGGTGGGAACGATCCCGCAGAATGTGGACCGCGTTGTGGTAGGTGATATGGAGCGGACGCGCCTTAAGGAGATCAAGGCATTGTTCTTTGTGGGCGTCAATGATGGTTATATCCCTAAAAATGGCGGAAACGGAGGAATACTCTCCGATATTGACAGGGAATTTCTGGCACAGGGACAGTGGGAGATGGCGCCAACGCCCAGACAGCAGATGTATATCCAGAGACTGTATCTGTATATGAACATGACAAAGCCGGAGGAACTTCTGTATGTCTCCTATTCCCGTACCGGAAATGACGGGAAATCACTGCGGCCATCTTATCTGATCCGAGTGCTTATGGGGCTGTTTCCGGGGCTTGTCGTCCATTCGGACTGTATAGGCCGGGAGGAAATAGCCGGGAAAGATCAGGTCGCTGTCTGGGAGGACGGGTTTGCCACGTTGGCGGATCAGCTTCGCAGGTATGCCGGCGGGGAGATTAAAGATGAGGAGCATGAGCGCTTTTTCTTTACCTTGTATGCTGTATACAGCGGGCAGGAGGATTATCAGGACAGATTAAACAGACTTACGGATGCGGCATTTTACCGGTACCGGCACAGTCCGCTCGCGCAGGAGACGGCAAAGGCTCTGTACGGGGCGGTGTTGACCGGCAGTGTGAGCAGGCTTGAGCGGTTTGCCTCCTGCGCTTACAGTTACTTCCTGCAGTATGGTCTTGAACTGAAGGAGAGGGAGGAGTATTCGTTCGAGGATGTGGATATGGGAACGTTGTTCCACAGTGTTCTGGAGCGGTTCCCTGCACTTCTTGCCGAACATGGACAGAACTGGTTTGATTTCACGAAGGAGACGGGAGAGCAGTTGCTCGATCAGGCGATCGGGGAGGTCAGTGTGCAGTACGGAGACAGCGTCCTGTTCTCAAGCGCCAGATATCAGTATGTGGTCAGCCGTATGAAACGGATCCTCGGCAGAACGATCTTTACCCTTCAGGATCAGCTGCGCAAAGGAAGCTTTGCACCGGAGTATTTCGAGGTGTCATTCCAGAGCCTCACCGATCTGGAGGCGGTGAATATCAGACTGACAGAGCATGAGAAGATGCGCCTCATGGGGCGGATCGATAGGGTGGATCTGTGCCGCGATGAGGATCACGTGTATGTGAAGGTGATCGATTATAAGTCCGGTAGCCACAGCATGGATATCGCGGCAGTGTATTATGGCCTGGAGCTTCAGCTGGTTGTCTATATGAATGCGGCGATGGAACTGGTGGCGAGGACGGAAAAAGGAAAACAGGCTGTCCCTGCGGCACTTTTGTATTATCGTGTGTCTGATCCCATGATACGGGATGAGGCGGGCGGCCTGTCGGAGGAGGAGCTTCAGGAAAGAATCAGGCAGGAACTGCGTATGACGGGCATTGTTAATGGGGAGGATGCCGTGATCCGGATGCTTGATCAGACTGCCTGCGGGAAATCGCAGATCATTCCAGTGGAGTACAAGAAGGACGGGACATTGACAGCGCGGTCCGGGGCGCTTGACGAAAAACAGATCCGCGTTGTGTCCGACTATGTGAACAGAAAGCTCGGAGAACTTGGGAAAGAAATCATATCGGGTGTTATTGAAAAGAATCCTTATCATTACGGCCAGCAGACGGGCTGCGATTACTGCAGTTTCAAGGGCGTCTGCGGGTTTCATCCGTGGATACCGGGCTATGAGCAGCGAGACCTCGAGGCGCTTTCGAAGGATGAGGCACTTGAAAAGATGCGGCTTTGCGAATGGCGCGTCTGAACTGTTATAAAGATTTAAATTAAAAAGATTCGTGTGAGAAAGGAGACCGGAGTGGGCGTTACCTATACGGCTGACCAGCAAAAGGTCATCGATACGAGGGGAAAGAATATATTGGTATCTGCGGCGGCCGGAAGCGGCAAGACGGCCGTGTTGGTGGAGCGTATCGTACAGCTTGTGTGTGACAGCGGTCACCCTGTGGATATTGACAGACTGCTGATCGTTACCTTCACGAATGCAGCGGCAGCAGAGATGCGCGAGCGTATCAGTAATGCGTTGTCAAAAAGATTGCAGGATCAGCCGGAGAATGATTATCTGCAGCGCCAGCTCACGCTGCTCCACAATGCGCAGATCACGACGATCGACAGCTTCTGTCTGTTTGTCATCCGCAATAATTTTAATGACATTGGTCTGGATCCGGGATTCCGCGTTGCGGATGAGGGGGAACTGAAGCTTCTGAAAAAAGAAGTGATGGACAGGATGCTTGAGGAATATTACGCTGCCGGGGATGAAGAGTATCTGCGCTGCATTGAGAGCTTTAGCGAGAGGGGCAGTGAAAAGCCGCTGGCGGAACAGATTGAGAGTCTTTGCGCCTTTGCGGAAAGCTACCCGTGGCCGGAGGAATGGCTGCAGCGGGCAGCGAATGCTTATGCTGTGGCGGATGACGCTTGTGGACCGGAGGATCCGGGCACCGGGGCAGGAGAATTCCCCGGGGACAAAGCTGCAACACCTGAATGGCTTGCGTTTGCTGATCGCGATATCAGGCAGACGGTGGAAGGCTGCAGGCAGAGGCTCGGGGAAGCACTTAAACTCTGCGAGGAGAGCGACGGCCCTTATATGTACGGGGAACTTCTGGAGAAAGAATGTGAGATGCTCTCGCGGGTGGAGACGGCAGAGTGTTTTGAAATGCTCGGGGAGAAGCTTGCCGGTGTGGCGTTTGGCAGGCTGCCGTCAAAGAAGGATGACACGGTATCCGCACAGAAGCGGGAAGCGGCAAAATATATGCGCAACCAGGTGAAGGAGGCGCTGCAGAAACTTCATGACAGGTATTTTTTCCTTCCATATAAGGTCATGGCCGAGGATCTTTGTGAGAGCGGCAGGATCGTGCGGAAGGTAGTGTCCATGGCGCTTGATTTCAGGGAGAGGTTTCGGGAGAAGAAGCGGGAAAAGAACTTGATCGATTTTGGGGATATGGAGCACTATGCGTTGGACATTCTTCTGGAGAAGACAGAGAATGGGTATGTTCCTTCCCGTGCGGCAAGGGATTACCGGGAATATTTTTATGAGATCCTGATCGATGAGTATCAAGACAGTAATCTGGTGCAGGAATATCTGCTGCAGAGCATATCGGGGGAAGCGGTGGGGACTTATAACCGCTTCATGGTAGGCGATGTAAAGCAGAGCATTTACAAATTCCGTCTTGCGAGACCGGAGATCTTCATGGAAAAACTGAAGAGTTATACGGAGCAGGATGAACGGAAGGTGCGTATTACGCTAAAGCAGAATTTTCGGAGCCGCAGACAGGTGCTAGACTGTGTCAATGCTGTTTTTGACCGGATCATGAGAGAAGATTTCGGCGGGATCGAATATGATGATGACGCGGCGCTGTATCCGGGCGCGGTTTATCCGGAATGCGATTCGTGCAATTCAGAGCTGATCCTGTTGGAGAGAGATCAGCAGAGTAAGGCTTCCAGGACGGAGCAGGAGGCGGAACTGGCGGCGGCGCAGATCGAGAAGCTTATGGGCGGATACCGGGTGACGGATAAAGAGACCGGAATGCTCAGAAATGTACGCTATGGAGATATTGCCATTCTGGTGAGGACAAATGCCGGTTGGGAGGAGGCGCTGAGGAAAGCGCTTGGACGCCATGGCATACCTGCCTACTCCGGTTCTTCTACGGGATACTTTTCTTCGGAGGAGATCCGCAGAGTGATGAGTTTCCTGCGAATACTTGATAATCCGCTGCAGGACATTCCGATGTACGGAGTGCTTGTCTCACCGATGGGTGGTTTCACGGAGGAGGAGATTGCAAGGATCCGCGCGGAACATAAGCAGGTGAGCCTGTATGAGGCGCTTCTTGCGTGGCGCACAGACAGTCCGGAGGAAGATGCGGATGCAGAAAAGGATGGCGGGGCAGACTGCCTTTCGGATGAGGATAAGAGTCTCCGGCACAAGGCGGAAGCATTCCTTTGTCTTTATGATAAGCTGCGGACGCAGGTGAACAACACACCGGTGCGCAGACTGATCAGGGAAATCCTGGAGGAGACAGGATATTACCGGTATATCACTGCATTTCCGGACGGCGTGAAGCGAAAAGGCAATCTGGAGATGCTGTTAAAGAAAGCGGCTGACTTTGAGAGCACCAG
>CAMGRE010000094.1 GCA_946061355.1 uncultured bacterium
CAGAAATAAAAGTGCTTGACACACAGGAAATTGCATGATACTATATTTTCGGTTCTAAAGGGAACCATGCCGAAGACAGTAGGTGCCGAAGCGCTTAGGCGCGGAGGCGTAAGCGTAGCCGCCTACCGAGGAAAGAGTTTTCAAAATGATATTTTGAGCCTTCCTGTCTCGGGAAGGCTTTTTTTGCGCAGAGGCGGGCGGCAAGAACTGCCTTCTGCACGATTAAAACTCCTTTCGGCACAAAATCTATAAGGAGGTAAAGAAATGGCTAAGGTCGAATTAAAACAACCGATCATCGAGGAAATCTCTGCAACGATCAAAGACGCACAGTCTGTTGTCCTGGTTGATTACCGCGGACTTACCGTAGAACAGGACACACAGCTTCGTAAGCAGCTCCGTGAGGCAGATGTTACTTACAAGGTTTACAAGAACACAATGATGAACTTTGCATTCAAGGGAACAGATTTTGAAGCACTCGCTCCTTATCTGGAAGGACCCAGTGCAATGGCTGTCTCCACGACAGATGCAACAGCACCTGCAAGAATCCTTGCGAAGTTTGCTAAGACAGCAGACGCTCTGGAGATCAAGGGCGGTGTGGTAGAAGGCATTGCTTATGATGCTAAGGGAATCGGCGCGATCGCTGCAATCCCGTCAAGAGAAGAACTGCTCTCCAAGTTGCTTGGAAGCATTCAGTCTCCTATTGCAAACTTTGCACGTGTTATGAATCAGCTTGCTGAAAAAGGCGGCGCAGGGGCAGTAGAGGCGGCTCCGGCAGAGGAGGCACCTGCAGCTGAGGAAGCAGCTCCCGCAGAGGCACCTGCAGCTGAAGAGGCAGCTCCGGCTGAAGAAGCGGCTCCCGCTGAGGCAGAAGCACCTGCAGCAGAGTAAAAGGGAAATGATGTGCGGCTAAGACAGCACATCCCAATTCAGAACAAATTTTAGAAAACATATTAAAATGGAGGTAAAACAAAATGGCAAAATTATCAACCCAGGAACTGATTGATGCAATCAAAGAGTTGACTGTATTAGAGTTAAATGATCTTGTAAAGGCTTGTGAGGAAGAGTTCGGCGTATCCGCAGCAGCAGGTGTTGTTGTTGCAGCAGCAGGCGCAGATGCAGGCGCAGCAGCTGAGGAGAAGACAGAGTTCGACGTAGAGCTGACAGAAGTAGGACCTAACAAGGTTAAGGTTATCAAGGTTGTTCGTGAGGCTACAGGCCTTGGTCTGAAGGAAGCTAAGGATCTTGTTGATTCCGCTCCTAAGACACTCAAAGAGGGCGCTTCCAAGGAAGAGGCTGATGATATCAAGGCTAAACTCGAGGCAGAGGGCGCTAAGGTTACTCTGAAATAATTGTAGTGACTGTATCGGGAAGCTGTTGCATTTGCAGCAGCTTCTTTTTTTCCGGGGAGATTGTGTATGCTTTTCAGTTCCATGATTTTTTTGTGGCTCTTTTTACCGGCCGTACTCATTATCAGCAGATTCCTGAAACTCAGGCAGCAGAATGTTTTCTTGCTGCTTTCGAGTTTGCTTTTCTATGCATGGGGAGAACCACGGTATGTGCTGCTGATGCTCGTGTCGATCGTTCTCAACTGGGGAACCGGGGTATTGCTAGAGCGTTTTCCTGAACGGAAAAAGGCGGTTCTTTGGATCGGCGTTGTACTCAATCTGTCTTTGCTCGGTTATTTCAAATATCTGGGACTGCTTGTACGCACACTGAATCATCTGTTGCGCGGCAGGGAACTTGAGATTCCGCAGATCGCGTTGCCGATCGGTATTTCTTTCTTTACGTTTCAGGCGCTGTCCTATGTGATCGATGTGTACAGGGGAGAGTGCCGCGCACAGAAGAATGTTATGGATCTGGCGCTGTACATCTCCTTTTTCCCGCAGTTGATCGCGGGACCGATTGTCAAGTACCGGGATGTCAATGATCAGATCAGAAACAGGGTCATCACGCCGGAAAAGACAGCGCAGGGCATACGCCGCTTCATCTATGGACTGGCCAAGAAGGTGCTCATCTCAAATGTGCTGGCACAGAGTGCGGATCAGATCTACGCACTTGACATGCAGGAAATGACGGGCGCACTGGCGTGGATGGCGGCAATTCTGTACACCTTCCAGATCTACTACGATTTCTCGGGGTATTCCGATATGGCGATCGGACTTGGGAAGATGTTTGGCTTTACATTCAACGAGAACTTTAATTATCCTTATATGTCATTATCGATCCGGGAATTCTGGCGCAGATGGCACATTTCCCTCAGCACCTGGTTCCGGGAATACGTCTATATTCCGCTTGGCGGTAACCGCAGGAGAACAGCTAGAACTTATGTAAACCTCGGAATTGTGTTCCTGCTGACGGGAATCTGGCACGGCGCCAGTTACAATTTTATCTTTTGGGGATTGTATCATGGGGCCTTTTCTATTCTGGAACGTCTCGGGTTTGGAAAATTTCTGGAGAAACACAAGGTGACATCGTTCCTGTATACTTTCCTTGTCGTGCATTTCGGCTGGATCCTGTTCCGTATCGAAAGTATGCGGCAGATCTGGGAATTCGGGAAAAGGATCCTTCTGCCGTGGCGGTACACGGCTTCACACTTCTCTGTCTGGGAATTTGTGAACCTGCATACGATCTTTATTCTCGTGTGTGCTGTGCTTGGCATGGGCGCCTTGCAGAAGCTGACAGCGGAGAAACTTGAGAAATGGAAGCTGTCGATACCGGAGCTTGTATATTGTGCCGCACTTTTGTTGCTGTGTATCTCGGCTCTGGCCGGCAATACCTATAATCCTTTTATCTATTTCAGATTTTGACGGAGGCTTGGAATGAGAGCGGATTTGAGAAATAAAATATGGATCATTGCTTTTTTTCTGATGATCTGCGGAGTACAGCTGCTCTGGCCTCTGTTCAGAGAACATCTGGATCAGGAGAACTATGAGAACAGAGTGGCCGTGGAGCGGCCGAAGTTCTCACTTGACGTGATAGATGATTTTCCCTCGTCCTATGAGGCGTATTACAACGACCATCTTCCGTTCCGCAATCAGCTGATCAGGCTCGGCAGCGCGATAGAATACAATGCTTTCCGCAATTCTTCCAATCAGAATGTGGTCAGGGGCAAGGACGGGTGGCTGTTCTACAACAGTTCCCTGGATGACAATCCGATCAGGGCGTATAAGGGACTGGATCTCTTTACGCAGGAGGAGCTTGCACAGATCGCGGGGAATCTGACGGGAGTAAAGGAAACGCTGGAAGCGCAGGGGACAGAGTTCGTATTGTTTATCGCACCGAATAAGGAGCGCATTTACCCGGAGAAACTTCCGGATTATTACGGCAGCCCGGCGGAGGAGTACCGGACAAAGCAGTTGATCGATTATCTGAGGGAAGAGACGGACATCCGTGTGGTTTATCCTTATGAAGAGTTGATGGCTGCAAAGGAGAGCAGTGCACGTCCGCTCTATTACCGGCTGGATACGCACTGGAACTATATCGGCGCGTATGTTGGGTGCATGGCTCTGGCGGAGGAGCTCGGCGTCAATATGCCCGCACTGGAAGAACTGGAGGTTACGGAGACGGAGCCGACGATCTGTGATCTGGCGGATATGCTCAGTCTGCGGAGCAGTCTGAACACAGATCCCGATTATGAACTTGAGGGATACGATCTCCATCAGCTGATCACAGACCGCCATGAGCTGACGGGAGTCTATGCGTATCATTGTACGGATGCCGATCCCCGCAAGCTGTTTATGGTGCGGGATTCCTTCGCGGATGCCATGGATGATTTCCTTGCCTCACAGTTTGATGAGAGCGTGATGATCCATTACAGCACCTATGCGCATGAACAGGCGCTTACAGAGCAACCGGATATTTATGTATATGAAACAGTGGAGCGCCGCGTCGGTGAACTTTTGAATTTTAAGATGTGAAATATTTTCCTTGACTTGAAAAAAAGCTTGTTGTAGAATGGATAGTGCACTATTGTGGTGTGGTGTGCTTATTTATGCTATAAAAATGAGTGAAATAGGCTAAGATCATAGAAGAACGGGGTGAAATGTCAATGGAAAAGAACAGAATACGACCTACTGCCGCCGGCAAGAACGTACGTATGAGTTATTCACGACAAAAAGAGGTTTTAGAGATGCCTAACCTGATCGAGGTCCAGAAGGACTCCTATCAGTGGTTTTTGGACGAAGGTCTGAAAGAGGTATTTGATGACATCTCTCCAATCGAAGACTACAGCGGACATCTGAGTCTCGAATTTGTGGATTTTGAACTTTGCAAGGATGAAATGCCTGCAAACAAAAACACAATCGAGAAGTGTAAGGAGAGAGACGCTACCTATGCAGCACCTTTGAAGGTTAAGGTTCGTCTTCACAACAGAGAGAAAGAAGAAATCAGCGAACACGAGATCTTTATGGGCGATCTTCCTCTTATGACAGAGACAGGCACCTTTGTGATCAATGGCGCAGAGCGTGTTATCGTCAGCCAGCTTGTTCGTTCTCCCGGCATTTACTATGCGATCGATCATGATAAGATCGGTAAGAGATTATTTTCCTGTACTGTGATCCCCAATCGTGGTGCATGGCTGGAGTATGAGACAGATTCCAATGACATTTTTTATGTCCGTGTTGACAGAACAAGAAAGGTACCCATCACCGTGCTGATCCGTGCGCTTGGTGTCGGAACCAACGAAGAGATCCGTGAGCTGTTTGGCGATGAGCCCAAGATCGAGGCCAGCTTTACCAAGGACGTTGCCACCAACTATCAGGAAGGTCTTCTGGAACTGTATAAGAAGATCCGTCCCGGCGAGCCGCTTTCCGTGGACAGTGCAGAAAGCCTGATCACGGCTATGTTTTTTGACCCCAGAAGATATGATCTTGCCAAGGTCGGCAGATATAAATTCAATAAAAAGCTGATGCTTAGGAACCGTATCCGCGGAGCAGTCCTCGCTGAGGATGTGGTTGATGTAACTACGGGAGAGATCCTGGCAGAGGCAGGCACCAAGGTGACGGCAGAACTGGCAGATGCCATTCAGAATGCCGCTGTTCCTTATGTATATGTACAGACAGAGGAGAGAAACGTCAAAGTTCTTTCCAATATGATGGTAGACATTACCAACTTTGTGGAGTGCAATCCCAGAGAGCTCGGCGTGACGGAGCTCGTATATTATCCTGTGCTGCAGCAGATTATTGAGGAATATGGTGATCAGCCGGAGGAACTGGGTGCAGCGATCAAACGCAATATCCATGAACTGATCCCGAAGCATATTACAAAGGAAGATATTCTTGCTTCCATTAACTATAACATCCATCTGGAGTACGGTCTGGGCAATGATGACGATATCGATCATCTGGGCAACAGACGTATCCGTGCCGTGGGCGAGCTGCTGCAGAATCAGTATCGTATCGGTCTGTCCAGACTGGAGAGAGTCGTTCGTGAGAGAATGACAACACATGATGCGGAGGAGATCTCCCCGCAGGTTCTGATCAATATCAAACCGGTTCAGGCTGCAGTGAAGGAATTCTTCGGATCCTCCCAGCTGTCCCAGTTCATGGATCAGAATAACCCGCTCGGCGAGCTGACTCACAAGAGACGTCTGTCCGCGTTGGGACCCGGCGGTCTGTCCAGAGACCGTGCCGGATTTGAGGTGCGTGACGTACATTATTCCCACTACGGAAGAATGTGTCCTATCGAGACGCCTGAAGGACCGAACATCGGTCTGATCAACTCACTGGCATCCTATGCAAGGATCAATGAGTATGGTTTTGTTGAGGCGCCTTACCGTAAGATCGATAAGTCAGATCCCCAGAATCCGCGTGTCACCGATGAAGTGGTATACATGACGGCGGACGAAGAGGATAACTATCATGTAGCACAGGCGAACGAGGCGCTTGACGCGGAAGGACATTTCGTGAAGAACAGCGTTTCCGGCCGTTACAGGGAGGAGACACAGGAGTATCCCAAGGCGATGTTCGATTACATGGATGTATCGCCTAAGATGGTATTCTCGGTGGCAACCGCTCTGATCCCGTTCCTGGAGAACGATGATGCGAACCGTGCGCTGATGGGATCCAACATGCAGCGTCAGGCAGTGCCGCTTCTGAATACGGAAGCGCCTGTTGTAGGTACCGGTATGGAGCCCAAGGCAGCGGTAGACTCCGGTGTCTGTGTCGTGGCAAAGAAACCGGGTACGATCGAGTACGTAGCATCCAATGAAATTCGGATCGCATATGATGACGGAGAGAAAGAGGAATTCCACCTCACTAAATTTTCCCGAAGCAATCAGTCCAACTGCTACAACCAGAAGCCCATCGTATTCAAGGGCGATCATGTGGCGGCAGGACAGGTGATCGCGGACGGGCCTTCCACATCCGAGGGTGAACTTGCACTTGGCAAGAATCCTCTGATCGGTTTCATGACCTGGGAAGGTTACAACTACGAGGACGCTGTATTATTAAGTGAAAGACTGGTACAGGATGATGTCTATACATCCGTACACATTGAAGAATATGAGGCTGAGGCCCGTGATACCAAGCTGGGACCGGAAGAGATCACATGTGATGTTCCCGGTGTCGGTGATGACGCGCTGAAGGATCTGGATGAGAGAGGAATCATCCGCATCGGTGCGGAAGTGCGTGCAGGCGATATCCTTGTCGGCAAGGTAACTCCCAAGGGAGAGACAGAGCTGACCGCTGAGGAGAGGCTGTTGCGTGCGATCTTCGGTGAGAAGGCAAGAGAAGTGAGAGACACTTCCCTGAAGGTTCCTCACGGAGAATACGGTATTGTGGTGGATGCCAAGGTATTTACAAGGGAGAACGGCGACGAACTTCCTCCGGGAGTGAATCAGGCAGTCCGCATCTATATCGCACAGAAGAGAAAGATCTCCGTAGGTGATAAGATGGCAGGCCGTCATGGTAACAAGGGTGTTGTTTCCCGCGTGCTTCCCGTCGAGGATATGCCTTATCTGCCGAACGGCCGTCCGCTTGACATCGTGCTGAACCCGTTGGGTGTGCCTTCCCGTATGAATATCGGACAGGTACTTGAGATCCACCTGTCTCTGGCGGCAAAGGCTCTGGGCTTTAATGTGGCAACCCCGGTATTTGACGGTGCAAATGAGAATGACATCATGGATACTCTGGATCTGGCAAATGATTATGTCAATCTGGAGTGGGAAGAGTTCGAGAAGAAACATAAAGAGGAACTTCTCCCCGAAGTGATGGAATATCTGTCTGAGAACAGAGAACATAGAAAACTGTGGAAAGGCGTGCCGATCTCCAGAGACGGTAAGGTGAGACTGCGTGACGGACGTACCGGCGAGTATTTTGACAGCCCGGTAACGATCGGACATATGCATTACCTCAAACTGCACCACCTGGTAGACGATAAGATCCATGCACGTTCCACAGGACCATACTCACTGGTAACGCAGCAGCCTCTGGGCGGTAAAGCACAGTTCGGCGGACAGCGTTTCGGAGAGATGGAGGTATGGGCTCTGGAAGCTTACGGCGCATCCTACACACTGCAGGAGATCCTGACAGTGAAGTCTGATGACGTGGTAGGCCGTGTCAAGACATATGAGGCGATCATCAAGGGCGATAACATTCCGGAACCCGGCATTCCCGAATCCTTCAAGGTGCTTTTGAAGGAACTTCAGTCGCTTGGCCTGGATGTGAAGGTGCTTCGCGATGATCAGACTGAGGTGGAAATTACAGAGAACATTGATTACGGTGATACCGATTACCGTTTTGAGATGGAAGGCAACTCCAGAGGCTATGACCGTGATGAGGAAAATTTAGGCTCCATGGGTTACCAGAAACAGGAATTTGATGAGGACGGAGAATTAGTAAGCGCTGATGAGGAAGATCTGGAAGAGGAATTCGACGGAGATTTCGAAGGCGATTTTGAGGATTCTCTGGATGAGTAAGATTCGATTTGGTTCTAAACAGTATAGTTGGAAGGAGTGCCATAAATGTCAGTAACAACAAATGAAACATACCAGCCTATGACATTTGATGCCATCAAGATCGGACTGGCATCACCTGATAAGATCAGACAATGGTCCAGGGGCGAGGTATTAAAGCCGGAAACCATCAACTACAGGACACTGAAGCCCGAGAAGGATGGTCTGTTCTGTGAGAGAATTTTCGGACCCAGTAAGGACTGGGAGTGCCACTGCGGTAAATATAAGAAGATCAGATATAAGGGTGTTATCTGTGACCGTTGTGGTGTAGAGGTTACAAAGGCAAGTGTGCGCCGTGAGCGTATGGGACACATTGAACTGGCTGCGCCGGTTTCCCATATCTGGTATTTCAAGGGAATTCCCAGCCGTATGGGACTGATCCTGGATCTGTCACCCAGAGTGCTGGAGAAAGTATTGTATTTTGCGTCCTATATCGTACTGGATGCAGGCCAGACAGATCTGCAGTATAAGCAGGTGCTGTCTGAGAAGGAATATCAGGATGCCAGAGAGACATGGGGCAATAAGTTCCGTGTCGGCATGGGCGCTGAGGCAATCAAAGAGCTGCTCCAGGCGATTGATCTGGAGGCAGAGTCCGCAGAATTAAAGGAAGGCTTAAGAGAGTCAAGCGGACAGAAGCGTGCCAGAATTGTCAAGAGACTTGAGGTCGTGGAAGCATTCAGGGAGTCGGGCAATCAGCCGGAATGGATGATCCTGGATGTCATTCCCGTGATCCCGCCTGATCTGCGTCCTATGGTACAGCTGGATGGCGGCAGGTTCGCAACCTCCGATCTGAATGATCTGTACAGAAGAATCATTAACAGAAATAATCGTCTGAAGAGACTGTTAGAGCTCGGAGCGCCTGATATCATCGTGAGAAATGAAAAGAGAATGCTCCAGGAGGCAGTTGATGCGTTGATTGATAACGGCAGAAGGGGAAGACCGGTTACAGGCCCCGGCAACAGGGCGCTGAAATCCCTCTCCGACATGCTGAAAGGAAAATCCGGACGTTTCCGTCAGAACCTGCTCGGTAAGCGTGTCGATTATTCCGGACGTTCCGTTATTGTCGTTGGACCGGAACTTAAGATTTATCAGTGCGGTCTGCCCAAAGAGATGGCAATCGAGCTGTTCAAGCCTTTTGTTATGAAGGAACTGGTATCAAGAGGCATTTCACAGAATATTAAGAATGCAAAGAAACTGGTAGAAAGACTGGATAACCAGGTATGGGATGTGCTGGAAGAGGTAATCAAAGAGCATCCTGTTATGCTGAACCGTGCTCCTACACTGCACAGACTTGGTATTCAGGCATTTGAACCGATTCTGGTTGAAGGTAAGGCGATTAAGCTGCATCCTCTTGTATGTACCGCTTTCAACGCCGACTTCGATGGTGACCAGATGGCTGTGCATCTTCCGCTTTCTGTGGAAGCACAGGCAGAATGTCGTTTCCTGTTGCTTTCACCCAACAACCTGTTAAAGCCTTCAGATGGCGGACCGGTTGCCGTTCCTTCACAGGATATGGTGCTTGGTATCTACTATCTGACACAGGAAAGACCGGGCTCGGTTGGTGAAGGAAGATTTTATAAGAGTGTGAACGAAGCAATTCTGGCTTATGAAAACGGTGC
>CAMGRE010000095.1 GCA_946061355.1 uncultured bacterium
ATAAGGCTTCAGTTGTGTGTGATCCACATGGCTTAACATTTCCTGATTTGTCATACTCTTCCTCCTGTTTTCCTGTCCGCAGTGCGCGTTCGGAAGCTCTCGCACTGCTCATTATCTACGCGTACATTGTACCGCATTTTCCCTTCCATATCAAATGAATCAAATGTAAACTTTTTCTTAAAAGAAAGCGAAAGACTTGCCTCAAATTTTCATCTCATGTTATTATAGTTACATTGATTTATTTATTTTATTGATCTTCTTATCAGTATTTCAGTAAATCTATAAAATCTTTACATCTGTTAAAATCTTATTCTTACGCAGTGAACTCACACAGTCATCCGAAAAAGCAAAGGGAAGGAGCATTACTATATGGATTATAATACCTATTCAGCAATTACACCGGAAATCGAAAGATTAGCATTACTCAGTGAAAAAGCCAGTGTCATTGACCCTGAGTTATATACCAGATACGATGTCAAGAGAGGCCTGCGCGATAATAACGGCAAAGGCGTTCTGACTGGTCTTACCAACATTTCGGATGTGCGTGCGACGGAAATCATAGACGGCAAAACTGTTCCTGCTCACGGAAAACTTTTATACAGAGGATATGATGTACGCGATCTGGTGATCGGCTTCACAAAAGAAGGCCGTTTCGGATATGAGGAGGTCGCATATCTTCTGCTGTTTAACAAACTTCCGACCGCAGGCGAGCTGGCAGAGTTTACCGAGATGCTGGCAAACTATCGTTCTCTGCCCACACATTTCGTCAGGGATATCATCATGAAAGCGCCCAGCAAGGATATGATGAATACGCTCGCGCGAAGCGTGCTTACCCTGTATTCATACGACGACCACGCCGATGACACTTCCCTGCCCAATGTGCTGAGGCAGTGTCTCGAACTGATCAGCCTGTTCCCGTTATTATCCATTTACGGATATCAGGCATATAACCATTATCACAACGGAGACAGCCTGTATGTGCACGCTCCCCGTCCGGAGCTGTCCACAGCCGAAAACATTCTGCACATTCTGCGTCCGGACAGTTCCTATACACCGCTGGAAGCAAAGCTTCTCGACATCGCCCTGGTTCTACATATGGAGCACGGCGGCGGTAACAATTCCTCCTTCACCACCCATGTGGTGACCTCCTCCATGACGGACACTTACTCCGTGATCGCAGCGGCCATCGGTTCCCTGAAGGGACCGCGCCACGGCGGTGCAAATCTGAAGGTCGTAAAAATGTTTGATACCATGATGGAGGAAATCAAAGACTGGACAGATGAGGATGAAGTCGGCAACTACCTGCGCCGTCTGCTGCATAAGGATGCGTTTGATCACGCCGGACTGATCTACGGCGTCGGCCATGCCATCTATTCCAAATCAGATCCGAGAGCCGAGATCTTCCGCGGATTCGTACAGAGCCTGTCGGAAGAAAAGGGACTGGAGAAAGAATTTGCATTGTATTCCCTCGTGGAGCGGCTCGCTCCGAAGATCATCGCAGAGGAGCGTCAGATGTATAAGGGCGTCAGCATTAACGTCGATTTCTATTCCGGCTTTGCCTACAAGATGCTGAATCTTCCCACGGAGCTCTACACCCCGATCTTTGCCATTGCGCGTATCGTAGGTTGGAGTGCCCACCGTCTGGAGGAGCTTGCGACCTGCGGCAAGATCATCCGTCCCGCCTACAAGACACTCTGTACCGAGCAGAATTATATCGATATCGCAGACAGATAAAAAAAGCCCGCGAACAGTACTGAATTTTTCATCATAGCTTTCAGTTCTGATTGCGGGTCTTTATTTTTACCTACTGCAGGTACTTCTCAATAAACTGCGCTTCCGACAGGATCGCAACACCGAGCTCCTGGGCTTTTTTATTTTTGGAGGAGCCCGACTGGGTATCGTTCGTCACCAGCGCATCCGTCTTCTTCGTGACACTTCCCGTCACCTTGCCGCCGCGACGCTCCACAGCCTCCTTGAAATCGCTGCGGCTCTCAAAGGTCTCAAGACTTCCCGTCACGACAAAGGTCATGCCTTTCAGATTCTGCTCTTCTTCCACCTTCTCCGCAGTGATATGAACCTCCTGTAACAAAGATTCCAGTTCCTCCCTGTTATCCTCATCCCGGAAATGCGATACAAAGGCATCGGCGATCACCTCACCGATCCCGTCGATCTCGCTTAAGCGTTCTCTGTCCGCCGCCAACATTTCATCCAGGTCATCATCAAAAAAGCGGCATAACATCTTTGCGTTGGAAAGGCCGATATTGGCGATCCCAAGACTGTAGATCAGTCTGGGGAGTGTTGTATCTCTTGCTTTCTCAATGCTGTCCATGAGATTCCGGTAAGACTTCTCTCCGAATCCTTCCATCTCCACAATATTGTCATGATACCTGTCCAAATGAAAGATATCACCATAGCGATGCAGAAATCCGGCGGCAATGAATTTCTCCAGAGTTGCCTCGGACAGTCCATCAATATTCAGGGCATCACGGCTGACCATCAATGCAAAGCCTTTGATCTTCTTTGCCTCGCATTTGGGATTCGTGCAGTAGAGCATCTCAACTTCATTTGACCTCTCAATCCTGGTATCTCCCCCACACACCGGGCAATGTTTCGGCGGCTGTACGCTTCCGCTTCCCGTGAGGTTTTCATTGATCTGCGGAATGATCATATTTGCCTTATACACAGTGATCCGGTCTCCGACACCGAGACGGAGCGTGCGCACAATACTCACATTATGGACGGAGGCTCTGCTGACTGTAGTCCCCTCCAGTTCCACCGGATCAAATACGGCAACCGGATTGATCAACCCTGTGCGGCTGGCGCTCCACTCCACTTCTCTGAGCGTCGTTTCCGCCAGTTCATCCGCCCATTTAAAAGCAATGGAATCTCTCGGGAATTTTGCGGTGCTCCCAAGGCTTCTGCTGTATGCCAGATCATCATAACTGAGCACAAGTCCGTCGGACGGCACCTCATATGTCTGTATTTCCTTTTCAAACCATGATACGGCTTCGAGAATCGTCTCTTCCGTCACTCGCTTATATCCCACAATGTCAAACCCCTGTTCCTTCAGAAACAAAAGCTGCTTCTCTCTGGAATTATCAAAATCCACGCCATCGGCCCTCACCAGAGAAAACGCATAGAAACGCACACTGCGCTTTGCCGTGATCTCGTTATTCAGCTGGCGGACCGACCCGCTGCACAGATTTCTGGGGTTTTTGTATTTTGCCTCCGCCTCACCGAGTTCGCTGTTGATCCGCTCGAAATCAGGATACGTGATCACCGCTTCCCCGCGCAGCACAAGTTCGCCCTGATACGCAATATGAAGCGGGATATTGCGGAACGTACGGGCATTGTTTGTCACAACCTCCCCGATTTCGCCGTTTCCGCGCGTTACCGCTTTTGCAAGTTTTCCGTCCCTATACTGAAGGACGATCGTCAAACCGTCCAGTTTCCAACTTAAAATTGCAGGATTACCCTTCAAAAACGCCTTTAATTCGGCTCTTTCCTTCGTTTTGCCGAGAGAAAGCATCGGGCGCTCATGCGCCTCTTTCGGAAGTTCCTCCACTGCCTCATATCCCACATGGATTGTAGGACTGTTGGCGAGAACAATCCCCGTCTCCGCCTCAAGCTGTTCCAGTCTCTCATACAATCTGTCATATTCCAGATTGCTCATCAATTCCTCGTCCTTAGCATAATACGCCTCTGACGCTGCATTCAGTTTATCAACAAGCTCACGCATCTCTGTCTGTCTCTGATCCATGATGCTACACCATCCCTGTCATTTGATATAAATTCTGTATTTCCTCGCGGTCAAGTTCCCGATACGCTCCCGGGGCAAGTCCCTCCAGCGTGACGGACAATACCCGCACACGCTTTAACGCTGCAACCTCAAATCCAAGTTCCCCACACATCCTCCGGATCTGCCTGTTGAGACCCTGTGTCAGAATGATCCGGAACGTATATTTGCCGGTCTGTTCCACTGTGCAAGGTCTGGTGGTCACATCCAGCTCCTTCAGATATACTCCTGATGCAATCTTTTGGAGAAAGTCTTCTGTTAGAGGCTGCCTCGTCCTGACATGATATTCCTTTTCATGCTTCTCCGATGCTTTCATCATCCTCCGAATCAGTTCCCCGTCATTCGACAAAAGCAGCAACCCCTCCGAATCCTTGTCCAGCCTTCCCGCATACGTGACCCGCACTGGATATCCGATCTCAGACGTCACGGTTTTCTCCGCGTGTCGATCCCGCTCCGTACAGGTCACCCCCACCGGCTTGTAATAGGCGAGAACGATCTTTTGATTCCTGCCCTGCAGGATCTTTCCCTGCACTGCGATCGTCTCCGCCCCGGTGACTCTCTCTCCCATAACGGCCACACGCCCGTCAACCGTCACTTTTCCGGAGGCAATAAGCTTGTCGCCATCACGTCTGGAGCAGACACCACATTCCGCCAGATATTTATTCAGCCTTACTGTTCCTTCTCCTTTTTCCATCTATGTTCCCCTATGGTTCCATCAGAAAAAGCTTCCTGTACAAATTTGCCGCGATCAGAGCATGACCCATCTCATTTGGGTGCAGTCCATCCACCAGATACGTTGCCCGCATACTGGCAAAATCGAGTTCCGGCTCCTCAAAAAGATCAATGACGGGAATTCCGTAAAATGCAGCCATCTCATGAATGGCAAAAACATACTGATTCAGATGTGCTCCCTGCCTGTTCTTGCGCAGATATCCCACACGCCTGAGTGGTGTGACAAATACGATCTGCGCATTCGGATACATCTGCTTCAGGCCGCACATCAGCATATTTAATCCGCCATAGAATGTTGCCGGCGTGATATCTCCCTTGCCCCCGAGCGGTGTGCCTGCCTTGCCCCCGCCTTCGTAGTCGTTCGTTCCTCCAAAAACCAGAATCAGATTGGCATCCGGATCCATCAGCGGGTATCTGTCAATAAATTTGTCGGGATGAGGTCCTGCGATGGCAGATCCGTTCCACCCATAATTATTTACCTTTACGGCATTGCAGCGCTGACCAAGGAGTGTCGCATAGATTCTGTTCTTATCTGCAATCTTATCACCGTAAGTGATACTGTCTCCGAGCAGATTCATCTTGATCTCTCCCTGCAGCAGTTCCGCTTTGACACCCTGCACAGCCGCCGGAATCTGATAGCTCTCCGTCGCATCCCCGGGAATATAACCGATCATTCCCCGAAAATAGACCTGATACCAGCCGTCTCTCTTGCCGAGTGCGAGGGCCGGCTGCCCCTTCTTCAGCACACCAAGCGACTGATGTGCCGTTCCGGGCAGAAGATACACCTGTGTATCTCTGCTGATGGTAAAACAGGTATTGCACGGTTCCAGCCCGACAAGCTGTCCTGTGGTTGGGTCGATCTCAATGCCCTGCGACCCCGGTGCTGCCACCGTCTCCTCTGCCTGTATCGTCTGTCCTTTTCCCAAAAAGCAAGCACCTCCCAGCAAAAATCCGAGAAGGAGCGCAAACATTCCTCTTCTCATGTTCCCTCCAATATTTGTATTGTTATCCAATTTGTTCCGTAAAAACCCTTCCCCGTTACATACTATTTTCTATTTTACCAAAGCTGACTGTTTTTCGCAATTACTACTGGAAGGAACCTTCCATATCTGCTATACTTACATCTTGGATTCCGTATTTTGACCACTGTCAAAATCAATTCACAACAAACCAGAAATCATAACAGAAAAATCTTAACAGAAAGGGCAGAATCATGGCATTTGACGGTATCACAATCGCATGTATTACAAAAGAACTGCAGGAACGCCTGACGGGTGGACGGATATATAAAATTGCCCAACCGGAATCGGATGAACTCCTGATCACTGTCCGGAGCGGTAGCGGACAATACCGGCTCTTTCTGTCTGCCAACGCTTCCCTTCCACTGGTCTATCTGGTGGAGGAGAATAAACCGAGCCCCATGACGGCGCCGAATTTCTGTATGCTCCTGCGCAAGCATATCCAGAACGGACGGATCACTGCAATCACACAGCCCGGTCTGGAGCGGATCATCCGGATTGATATCGAACATCTGAATGAGATGGGCGATCTGTGCAGCAAATCCCTCTATGTCGAAATCATGGGAAAACACAGCAACATCATCTTCTGTGATAACAATTTTCAGATCATTGACAGCATCAAGCATGTATCGGGTATGGTCAGTTCTGTCCGCGAAGTATTGCCCGGACGGACTTATTTTATTCCTCAGACACAGGAAAAATCAGATCCCCTGAATACGGATGAAATCACATTCCGCACACAGATCTCCGCGAAAGCGCTACCTGTATTCAAATCACTTTACATGACATACACAGGACTCTCACCGGTGATCGCACACGAACTCTGCTTCCGCGCAAGTGTAGACTCTGATAAACCTGCCCAGGCGCTTTGCAGTGACGAGATCACCTCTTTGTGGAACGCCTTTCTCTCTGTCATGCAACAGATAAAATCCGGCAGTTTCACGCCGAATATGGTCTGTGAACATCAGTCACCGGCGGAATACGCCTGTATCCCGCTCACCATGTATGCACAGGACGAGACAGTGCCTTTTGACTCTCCTTCTACCCTCCTACACAAATTTTATGCCGAAAAGAATACCATTACACGGATCCGCCAGAAATCTTCGGATCTGCGCAGGATCGTACAGACTGCCCTCGAACGCAATATCAAGAAATATGACCTGCAGTGCCGGCAGATGAAAGATACCGAAAAACGCGATACTTACAAAATATACGGCGAGCTTCTGAACACCTACGGCTACAGTGCCGAACCGGGGAGCAGTTCCCTGGAAGCGCTCAATTACTACACGAATGAAATGATCACCATCCCGCTGGATCCGCAGCTGACTCCGTCAGAGAACGCAAAAAAATATTTTGACAAATACTGCAAATTGAAACGGACTTACGAAGCACTGGAAGACCTGACCGCACAGGTAAAATCAGAGATCGACCATCTGGAATCCGTCTCAGCTTCTCTGGACATTGCACTGAAGGAAGCTGATCTGGTACAGATCAAGGAAGAACTGATCGAGAGCGGCTATATACGCAGAAAAGGCGGAACCAAAAAGCCAAAGATCACCAGCCAGCCTTTTCACTACCAAAGCAGTGATGGCTATGATATCTATGTCGGCAAAAACAATTACCAGAATGATGAGCTGACCTTCCGCTTTGCCACCGGGAACGACTGGTGGTTCCACGCCAAAGGAATTCCTGGCTCCCACGTGATTTTGCGTTCAGGCGGACAGACCGATCTCCCCGACCGCGCCTTTGAGGAGGCGGGAAAACTTGCCGCCTACTATTCCAAAGGCAGAGGTCCGCAAAAAATCGAGATTGATTACACCCTCAAAAAGAACGTCAAAAAACCGGGTGGCAGTGCACCCGGCTTTGTCGTATACTATACCAACTATTCGCTTGTGATTGATTCAGATATCTCTTCGCTGACGCTCTTATCCGATTAACCAGTCATACATCTCCTGGTATTTTTCTGCGGAAACATGCCAGGAGAAATCTTTTGCCATCGCACGGTCAATGATCTTGTTCCACTCGCGCCTCTTATCATAATAGATCCTCTCGGCATACCGGATCGTAGACAGCATCTCATGCGCATTATAATTGGAGAAACTGAATCCTGTTCCCGTACTCTCATACTCATTGTAAGGCTCAACCGTATCACGAAGTCCGCCTGTCTCCCTCACGATCGGCACCGTTCCGTAATGAAGTGCGATCAGCTGGCTTAAGCCACACGGCTCAAACAGAGACGGCATCAGGAAAGCATCACAGCCCGCGTAAATCTTGTGGGACATCTCCTCGGAATAATAAATATTGGCAGAAACCTTTCCTGCATATTTCCAGTCATAATGGCGGAACATATTTTCATACTGCTCCTCGCCCGTGCCGAGCACGACGAGCTGGATCGCATCCCGACAGAGTTCATCCATCATATAGGCAACAAGATCGAATCCCTTCTGATCGGTCAGTCTGGATACCACACCGATCATGAACTTCCTGTCATCCTCCTCGAGTCCAAGTTCCTTCTGAAGAGCACGTTTATTCTTGATCTTTTCTTTGCGGAAGTTGATGGCATTATACTGATACGGCAGGAAGCGGTCCGTCTCCGGATTGTATTCGTCATAGTCAATTCCATTCACGATACCGCGAAGGCTTCCGCTCCTTGCACAAAGCAGACCATTCAGCCCTTCTCCGTAAAAGTCTGTCTTGATCTCCTCCGCATATGTAGCGCTGACTGTCGTAATCGCATCTGCATAGACAAGTCCGCCCTTCAGCATATTGGCATCCTTATAACACTCCAGCTTATCCGGCGTAAAGAAATAATCCGGCAATCCTGTGATGTGCTTCACCGTCTTAACGTCCCATTTCCCCTGGAACTTCAGATTATGAATTGTCATTACCGTCTTGATCCCACGGTAAAATTCCCCGCCCTGAAATCTCTCTTTCAGATAAACGGGAACCAGTCCGGTCTGCCAGTCATGACAGTGGATCAGATCCGGCCGAAAGTCCACAGTCGGCAGGATCGAGAGCAGTGCCTTGCAGAAAAATGCAAATTTTGTGATCTCCCACAGGCCATCGTCACTGTAAGGTCTTCCACCGTTAAAATAAAACTCATTATCAATAAAATAAAAAGTGATTCCTGCCACTTCCGCTTTCATGACTCCGACATACTCACTCTTATAATTGAAGTCCATATAAAAATGTGTCACATACTGCATCTTGTCTTTCATTTCCTGTTTCATGCATGCATATTTCGGCATAACCACTCTGACGTCAAAATAGCGTTTATCAATGCATTTTGGAAGTGAACCTATCACATCGGCAAGACCGCCTGTCTTAATAAAAGGGACACCCTCCGATGCGGCAAAAAGAATCTTTTTCATGCGAAAACCCTCCTGATTCATTCGAATGAAACAATTATGATTCTTATTGTATCACATTTCGGGTGTCCATAAAAGACTAATTTCTGTACTGAAGACGGATTTTATCCGCGATCAGCGCAATAAACTCCGAATTGGTCGGCTTTCCTTTCCCGGTATTGATCGTATAACCGAACAGGCTGTCCAGTGTCTCCATCTTGCCGCGGTTCCATGCCACTTCGATCGCATGTCGTATCGCGCGCTCCACCCGGCTGGAGGTTGTCTGGAACTTCTTGGCGATCGTCGGATACAGGATCTTTGTGATGGAATTTAGCATCTCAACATCCTCAACAGACATCATGATCGCCTCACGCAGATACTGATACCCTTTGATATGTGCCGGCACACCGATCTCATGGATCATGTCCGTCACATCTTTCTCCAGATCTCTCTCCTGTCTGCTCTCTGACATCACCTGATTGACGGTATTCTGAAATCCTGTTTTGGGTACTGTTATCATAATCTGAAATTCTTTATCTGTACGAATCAAATCGGAAAGTAATCTGAAAACCTGTTCATTATCCTGGGTATCCGAAACACTGAGCTGTTCCATAATTGACCTCCATTCTTCGTTTTCCTTTGTTCTCTTACAATAATCGTTCTTTTGT
>CAMGRE010000096.1 GCA_946061355.1 uncultured bacterium
TGCGACCATTGTGCCGAGAATAACCAGAAATACCAGAATTCCGACATTGTAACTGTCTGTCAGCACCCCAACGATGCCGTCCTGAAAAATGTGAAGGACCGTTCCCTCAAAACTGAATCCGGAATAAAACAGCGCACCTACGGTAATTCCGATAAACAGTGAACTGTATACCTCCTTTGTGATCAGTGCCAGCGCAATGGCTACCAGTGCCGGTACCAGCGCCCAAAAAGTTGCATACATCTCTTTTCCTCCCTTAGTTTTTTCTGATGATCAAATCAGATTCTCCTGTTCCCACTCCGTCTTGTGGGCTTCGTACTGTTCGTTCAGCCAGTCTGTCAGCTCCCGCTTTCCCTCCTCCGAAAACGGAAATGATCTGGTGAACTTCTCTTCCTTTGTGGCTTGATATCCGTAAGGACCTTTCCAGACAGTCGCATCGAGTGTGGCATTGTCATTCTTGTCTGCCGCCTTGTTAAAGAAAACATTTTCCAGAGGATTTCTCGCCACCCGGTAGCGCATCCCTTTTTCGCTTCCGAAAACCGGTGTGCCATACTCATAGAATATCAAGTGATATAATTGTTCCTCCCCGATCAAACCGGATTCCCTCCTGTTCTCTGCGTTACTGCCTGCTGCCAGCGTTCCACCAGTGCATCCAGCGACATCGCCGCATTGGCAGGGCTTGTCGATGGCAGTTCCCACATGATGTCCTGATATTCCCTGCTCTGATACTTACGGAATAGTCCGGCAGCCGTTTTTCCGTTCAGGAGTATCCTGGATACCTGCGACCCCTGCATGATCTCCCCGATATCCGCCGGAATGACCTTCCGGATGCTGCTGTCACTGGATCCCCTGATCTCGCAGCTGTAAATCACATCATACAACGCAAGACGGTGTTTTGCAAGGAAACGCTTCTTTTGCTCGATGCTCTCAAGCGTCCCGTCCTCCCCGAAGATGCATAAAAGCATCCGCCAGAAACGGTTCCTGGGATGTCCGTAATAGAAGCCCTGCTCCCTGGATTTCACGGAAGGGAGACTCCCCAAAATCAACACTTTGGAATCCGCTCTGTAAAAAGGCGGGAACGGATGAACAACCTGTTCGTACTCTGCCATAATTTCTGTGCCTTCCTTCCAAAATAGCCGTTTTCCGTTCTTTACAAGCATTTTACTTTATTTTATCATGAAAATAAAGTAAACAGCCGCAAACCACTACGACACAATAAAGCGGGAGGCGCTTTATGAATACGCTGAAATCCTTTCAAAACAGAATCATTCTTCTTATTGCCGCAAGCCTCATCATAGCTGCGGCGTTCATCACCGCGATCGGCCTGCGCAATACAAGCAGTATTCAGGAAAACGATGCCAGACAGATCATGTCTCTTCTGTGCACCCAGAATGCCGATAAACTGGACAATCATTTCCGCAACACAGAACAGATCGTACACATTCTGTATGATTATACCATGAAAGAATTAGAAAGAACAGATGACATTTACAATCCTCCCGACACGGATTCCATCATCCGCCATGTCCGCATCATGTCCTACGGAGCCGTCAATAATACGGAAGCGTCAGCGGCAGTGTATCTGCGTTTTGATCCGGACCGTTTTGCATCCTCCGGCTTTTTCCTCACCCGGAGTCAAAACGGCTTCCACGAGGCGCCGCTCACAGATCTGAATGCTTTTGAGCCCACGGACATCAGTCATGTCGGCTGGTACTATCTCCCCATGGAAAACCGTGAGCCGATGTGGATGGCTCCCTACTATAACAATAATATTCAGGTTTATATGATCTCGTATGTGATCCCGATCTTTTATCAGGATACCTTTCTCGGGATCATCGGTATGGATCTCGACCTGAATTCGTTAAAGAGTCTGATCAACGAGGGGAATCTCTCTCCGAACAGTTATGCCTATCTGTCCGATCAGGACGGTAACATGATCTATGATACCGTGGACCGGTCACAGGACAGCGACTGGATGACGTACTCTCAGGAACTGACCAACGGTATGACTCTGTCCGTGACATCACCCGTCGACGAGATCAATCCGTCCTCCCCTGAACTGATCCGGGATATTATTCTGGCCGTCCTTGCTGTCATGATCGACACGATCGGCCTCGCCGCCCTGCTGGCCGTCCGTCTGAACAATACCCTCAGTGCTACATTATCGGAATCCCAGCAGTCCCAACAGCTGGCTTACGAAGCAGCCAACAAGGCAAACAACGCCAAATCCGAATTCCTGTCCAGAATGTCACACGATATCCGGACACCGCTCAACGGCATCAAAGGCATGATCGAGATCCTGCGGAAAAACAGGCAGAACCCGGAAAAGGTGGACGACTGTATCGATAAAATCGATATCTCTGCCAGCCATCTGCTCTCGCTCTTAAATGACATTCTCGATCTGCAGAAACTCGAGAGCGGAAAAATGGTCTTTTCCAGAGAACCGTTTAACCTGAATCAACTGCTGGACAGTTGTATTGTGATCACACAGACGCTCGCTGTCGAGCAGGAACTCACGATCTGTTTTGAAAAAACAGGGATCGTCCACCCGAATCTCTACGGCAGCCCTTCCCACCTCAGACAGATCTTTCTCAATGTACTGTCGAATGCCGCAAAATACAACAAGCAGCACGGTTCCATCACCATCCGGGCCGGAGAACTCGCCTTTCAGGATAATATTGCCCGTTTCTACTTTACATTTGAAGATACCGGTATCGGCATGAGCAAAGACTACCTGGAACACATATTTGATCCTTTTTCCCAGGAGAATCCGGGATTTCGCACCACATACACCGGAAGCGGTCTGGGAATGCCTATCATCAAAAATATTGTTGACCGCATGAACGGAACCGTCACCGCCACAAGCGAAGAGGGCAAGGGCACCAAAGTCCGCATTGAACTCGCCTTTGAAATCTGTGAAGATACGTGCAGGGAACCCGAAACCATATCAGGCCATGCGGAATACAGCGGTCTGAAAGTACTTGTGGCAGAAGATAACAGCATCAATATGGAAATCACAAAATATCTCCTGGAGGATGTCGGAATCACGGTGACTCCTGCCGAAAACGGCCGGGAGGCTCTGGACCTCTTTACGGCCAGCGATCCCGGCTCTTACAGCCTGATCTTTATGGATATCATGATGCCGGTGATGGACGGGCTCACTGCCACGAAAGAGATCCGATCTCTTCCCAGACCGGATGCTGCTTCTGTGCCCATCATCGCCCTGACCGCCAACGCTTTCACGGAAAATATCAAAAAGTGTCAGGAAGCAGGGATGAATGACCACATTGCCAAACCACTTGACATAAACAAGGTCTATCGGATACTTGCACAATATATCCTGCAGCGGGAGGAGGATTCCCATGACGAATCATGATACAGATTATTTGGAAAACACTGAAAACCATACACTTAAGACAGCCGATCTCACCTTCTGTGAAGCGGTTGCCTTTCTCGTGGGTTCCAATATCGGCTCCGGCATCCTAGGGCTTGCATATACCGCGCGCTTTGCAGGCTGGCCTGTCCTGACGGTCTGGCTTATCATCGCCGGTGTTTTCACCACCTTCTCCATGCTTTACCTCGCGGAAGTCTGCCTGCGCACCAAGGCCCCGTTGCAGCTCCCGGGTCTCGCCGAAAAGTATGTCGGTGGAATCAGTGCCGGTCTGATCTACCTGGCTCTGTTCATCAACTGTATGAGTTGTATCATCATCTATACCAGCTATTCCGGGAACATCATGCTCACGCTGTTTGGGATGCCGCAGTGGATCGGCAGCCTGCTCTTCACGATTCCCTGTGTGCTTGTCATCTGGTTTGGCCTGAAGGCAGTTGGTATATGGGAAAAGTTTGTATCCAGCGGTATGATCGTTCTGCTGCTCATCCTCATTGCCGCATCCCTGTTGTCCGCGAAGTCCGACATCACCCGCACCCTGTACACGAACTGGCACTATGGCATTCCTCTGTTCAATAATGCCGTCTTCTGCTATGTCGCACAGTATGCGGTGCCGGAACTTGCCCGAGGAATGCGCCGCACTCCGCATAAACTTCCCCGTGCCATCATCATCGGAATGGTCGTCACAGGCTTTTTGTTATCGGCTGCGCCGGCAGCGCTCCTGTCCCTGACCGGGCCGGAATCTCTCTCGCCCTCTGCCCCGCATACATGGGGATATCTGTTGGGTCAATGGGCATTCTATGCCGCGCATCTCTTTGCCTTGTGTGCCATAATAACCTCTTTCTGGACTGTCGGGGAATCCATGGTCACATCGACCGTCGATATGTTCCATTTATCGGATGAGCGGAATTTCTGCACGCGCTTCTTCGTCCTGTTCTGCACCGTAGTTCCTCCCTTCCTGCTTGCGCACACACATCTGATCGACTTTATCGATGCCATCGGCTGGGCAGCAATCTTTGGCGACATCATCCTGTCCTTCCTGCCCTGCCTGATCCTGATCCGCGCACGCAAAAAAGGGGATCAGCAACCTGCGTGGAAATGCGGGTGGTATGCCCATCCGGCAGTCATGACTCTACTGATCCTCACTTATTTTCTCGTATGTGGATATTGTATATTTTCTCTCTTCGGTTTTCTGCCTGCGCATTGGTCCTGATGCTGCCACCGATCACCTTCTGTGAACCATCACATGCGGCTTATGCATTTGATGATGTAACCGTATTTCCCAAGCAGTTCCTCATGATGCGCCCCGATGTACTCCGGATCCGGCTCCTGTGCGGCGAACTGCATCTTTTCCGCCATATCACCGAGTTCCATAAGTCCGAGTGTGCGTGAAACTCCCTTTAATCCATGGACTTCTACCGCATAATTCTTCCAGTCCTCTTTATCAAACAATGCAGTGAGTTTCTCATCGGTTCTTTCATTGGCAAAATCGTGAAGCAGTTCGATATAGAACTCCTCACTTCCGCCACAGTAATCTAACGCCGTAGCCATATCCAGATCCGACACGCACTTCTTAAAGCCTGCCAACCCTGTTCCGGGCTCCATATCCGGCGCCGGAGGATTCTGCCCCGCCTGATTGCCATCCTGCTCCTGACATGCTCCCGCTGTTATTCCGGTCTGTTCCCCGTTCCGCTCCAGGCCTTCCTCCACGATCATCCCATTCTGTTCCTGATCTGCATTCTCGCTCTCATACCGGATCTTATCTTTTGGAAGATAGCGCATCAGCATATTTTCCAGTGCTTCCCCGCTGACCGGTTTGGAGAGATAATCCGTAAACCCTTCCTCCAGATACTTTCCGCGCATTCCGGTCAATGCATTGGCCGTCAGCATAATCACCGGCGTATCTTTGTTGGGATTCCTGTCAAGTTCCTGCATTTTGTGGAACGTTTCGATTCCGTCCATCACCGGCATCATATGATCCATAAAGATCACATCATACTGTGTGGAAGCCACCATCTCCAGACATTTCTGTCCGGAAGAAGCCAGATTGACGCAGACCTTGTTACGCTTGAGCAGATTCTGAAATACCCGCAGATTCATCCCGACATCATCTACCACGAGAACACGTGCCGTCTCTGCGCTGAATTTCCGGCTGTTATGCTTCACGTTCTTATCCACGCGCTGCTTATTGATATCAAAAGTTCCGAGCGGTGTGGCATCTGCGATCTTCTGCGGCAATTTCACAGTAAAAACAGAGCCTTTTCCATAGGTACTGTTTACTTCTATCGTGCCGCTCATCAGTTCCACGAGCTGTCTGGTAATCGCCATGCCAAGCCCGGTTCCCTCAATCCCCTGATTCCGCTTGAGATCAAACCGTTCAAATTTCCCAAACAGCTTCTGCAGGCTCTCCTCTTTCATTCCGATTCCGGTATCCTCTACCTGTATCAGGAGCGCAAACTGTCCATCCTCCGTCCGCTCTCCGCTCATCCGCAGGATCACCTGACCGCTCTCCGTATACTTCACGGCATTTGACAACAGATTGAGTATGATCTGACGGATGCGGATCATGTCACCCACGAGACATACCGGCAGCGCTTCATCACACTCCACACGGAACGCAAGTCCTTTGTCCTCCGCCCGGTTCACTGTCATGTTGTAACCATCCACAGCGAGAGAAGCGATCTCATATTGCGCTGCGACAATCTCCATCTTGCCTGCTTCGATCTTTGAGATATCGAGAATATCATTGACGATCGACAAAAGCGCTGCCGCCGAGTTGGAAACGGCATCCGCATATTCCAGGATCTGTTCATCCTCCGACTCACGCATGATCATCTCGTTCATTCCGATAATAGCATTGATGGGTGTCCGGATCTCATGGGACATCTGCGAGAGGAATTCCGATTTGGCGCGGTTTGCCGCCCTCGCTTCCATACACTTGGCATATACCAGTTTTGACATATCGTCAACGCTCTTCTCTTTTTCCGCGATCTCCTGCTCCCTGAACGCAATCATCTTCATGAAATACTTCAGGAACAGACTTGCGCCGCCAAACACCACATAGAACAGCGTCACTTCCACGATCGTAAGTGTCCCCTCCATCCCCGGATAGCCTGCAGCCGCCCCTCCCAGGATAATCAGCATCGTGAATGCAAGAATATAATTATATAATTTATACTTCTTATAAATAAGCGGAACAAAAATGTTGACTGTCAGCATTATGATAAACACGCCGGCATCTTTACACAGTTCTCCTATCCATAACGCAAACAGACAACATATGATGATTGTCAGGATACCCCAGCGTACCGGGCGCTCTTTTTCGTTCTTCATTTACAGACGCACCCCCTTTGGCACTACGAACTGTATCCCCTTCGGCACGATTTCTGCTGTCAGTTCCCTGATTCCTGTGATCAGTTCTCCATCCTGATTGACAGACAGATCACCGCCGTCCTCCCGCCGGATCTTTATGAAGCGGCTTTGTTCCGCATACGAATGCTTCTCAAGATAACTATAATTCCCTCTAATCAAGGCCAGCAATATCGGAAAATACAGGATACTGTGACGCGGATAGACCAGTCTCAAATCAGCTCTGCCATCCACAGGATCCGCTTTCTCAATAAACCCCAGATTTCCTGCCAATACTCCTCCGTTTCCGAAGAAAATCTCCGCATAATTCCGGCAATGCTCTCCCGTTTCCGTTTCGACAACGTATTTTTTCAGTTGGATACCGATCAACGCCAAAAAAACGCTCAGTGTGTACGAAACATTATCACCAAAAAAATTCAGGAAACGGAGCCTTCTATTTCTCTCGCCGACTCTGGTGTCAATCCCCAGTGAAAAAGTATTCAGCGTAACACCGCAATTGCTCCGTATGTAATCTACCGCGATCACATCACCATCAATCAATTCACTGATTAAGTGGAAACGTTCCTCCTCTTTTCCGAATACCTTCAAAAAATCATTTGACAATCCGCACGGGAAAAAGGCAATCTCGACATTGTCAAAATTGTCAAACCCGTTCAGCATATTCCGCAGGGTCCCGGAACCTCCGCAGCAGTAAAACCTGATCTTCTCATCCTCAAATATATTTCTGATCTTTCTGACAAGTTCTGCTTCTTCCCCTGCATGCCTGGTATTAAACACAAAATAATTGAAATCCGGTATCTCTTTCAGTTTCTTTCTCAGGCCATCCGCAAATGTTCTCTTTCCCGCATAGGGATTGATCAGGAAAATATGTACCATCAGATATCGTCCTTTTCTAAAACACACAACACGCCTGTTCTTGTACTGAATTGTAACAGAGGTTCCTTCTTTTGAAAATACATTTTCCCCCGAAAATCCTTAGAAAATCCTTAATTTTTAAGATTTTTATCAAAATCCCCATATTTTTGACAGAAAAACCGCATTCCGTTATAATATGTGCAACAGATAACTTTCGATGATCCGGCTTATCATCAGGATTTTTTTTGCAAAAGAGGCAGCGCTATGGTTAAAACAATCTATGGGGATGAAACACGTCCCGAAATCGATCACCGTATCAATCGCTACACCCTGAGATGTCTGCGCATTATTCTTCTTGCAATATTTCTGGCATGGGTTCTTAATATTCTTAACATATTTATCATCAATAACCTCTTATTATCCAGAGGATTTCTGATTGCTTCCGTTGTCATTGGCGGAACTCTCATTTTCGGCCGGTTTGCGGATCTGCATCAGTCGTGGGTGAAATATGTCCTGATCCTTTTTACCATAACGGCGATCACGATCCTGGGAATCTGTCTGACCTACCACGCGGTACTGCTCAGCATGCTTCCGCTGCTCATCGCGACACAGTACACAAACCGCCGCGTTCTGCATTATTCTTATATTCTCACGATTATAAGCACCTTCGTGATCGTCATGGGCGGATATTTTTTCGGTCTGTGCGATGCCAACATGCTGCTTCTGACCACAGACCCTACCTCGCATTATCTGAATATGCTCCAAGATGGCCGGTATTTCGAATCTTATAATCTGCACCCCTGGCTCACGCTGCCACTGTATTTTGCTTTTCCAAGGTGTATTCTGCTCACGCTGGCGATTCCCATAATCCAGAAGATCACGGAAAATATACGCTACTATGAATCGTATTACACCAATGTAAGACATTTGTCGGAGAGAGATGAGATGACCGGTCTGTATAACCGGAATAAATATCTGAATATGATAGAAGAAACCTATCCTGCAATTGATAAAATAGGCGTTATTTTCTGGGATATTAACAATCTGAAGACAACAAATGACGCTCTCGGTCATGATAAGGGCGACGCTCTGATCATCAATGCAGCCGCTATCATCATGGCCCTGACCGCCGCCAACCGCAAAGCATACCGCGTCGGCGGCGACGAGTTCGTGATGATCGTGGAGAACCCGCAGAAAGGAGAGCTGGACGCTGTCGCCCGGAAATGGAATGAGCTCAGTTCCCTCAAATCAAAGGTGTTGGATCTGGATTTGACATCCGCCATCGGCTATTCCTGCGGCGACGGGAAAGCAATTAAATCCGTCATCAAAGAGGCTGATCAGGCCATGTATCTGGACAAGCAGCAGAAAAAGTCCCGTGCTGTGCATTCCTGACGGGACTTTTCCGATTCAAATACTATTATTTTGTCATCACAAGGATTCCGTCATGGAAATTCTGACGCGATATGTTTTCTTCTCACCGGGCATTAAGAACTTTAACATTCCGGTCTTTCTCATCACGTCACGCCCGTCCGGATAGCAGTTACCGCATTCCAGACCGAGCACATAATCTCTCACGCCCATCATCTTCCACTCCACAAAACCGTCCAGTTCCTTTGCGTCAAAAGACATCTTCAGACCCATACCAAGCTTTGGTTGGAAAATGGAGGCTGTGCCGTCGCGATCCGCAAACTTGTGATAGTAACAGCGCTCCTGATAACCGGCCGTCGGTTTCTCCATATGCATCCAGTTCCCGATATCCTCCGCTGCATGATCATCTCTCGGCAGTACCTCTACCGCCGGAATCTTCACAATACT
>CAMGRE010000097.1 GCA_946061355.1 uncultured bacterium
CATTTTTTACATAAGTTTTTGATGGAAGGACAGACTAGTGCGGTACTTGCGCAATAAAGGCAAAGAGAGTATAATTATTGGGAATTGTAAGGTCTGTTTCCGGACTATATACAGTAAACGACAAAAAGGAGACATGGAAATGAGTAAGAAACCGGTTGTATTGATGATCCTCGACGGATATGGTTTAAATGACAAGGCACAGGGCAATGCCGTGGCAGAGGCAAAGACTCCCGTGATGGACAAGCTGATGGCAGAATGCCCTTTTGTAAGGGGAAATGCAAGTGGTATGGCAGTAGGTCTTCCCGACGGACAGATGGGCAACTCAGAGGTAGGCCATCTGAATATGGGAGCGGGCCGTATTGTATATCAGGAACTCACCCGTATCACAAAAGAGATTCAGGACGGCACGTTCTTTGAGAATCCGGCTTTGATGGATGCAGTGAATAACTGCAAAAAGAATGACAGCGCGCTGCATATGTTTGGCCTGTTATCCGACGGCGGAGTGCACAGTCATAATACACATTTGTATGGACTCCTGGAACTGGCAAAGAGAAATGGCCTCAAAAAAGTATATGTTCACTGCTTCTTAGACGGACGTGATACCCCTCCGGCAAGCGGAAAAGGCTATGCGGAAGAACTGGAAGCGGAGATGAAGAAGATCGGCGTCGGTGAGATCGCATCTGTGATGGGACGTTATTATGCGATGGACAGAGATAACAACTATGACAGAGTCAAACTCGCTTACGATGCACTCACTAAGGGAGAGGGATTGAAGGCAGCAGGCGGTCCTGCAGGCATTCAGGCTTCCTATGACAGAGATGAGACGGACGAGTTTGTAAAACCGACAGTTGTGGAGAAGGACGGCAAGCCGGTGGCAGTGATTTCCGACAAGGATTCCGTAATCTTCTTCAATTTCAGACCTGACCGTGCGAGAGAGATCACCAGAGCTTTCTGTGATGATGATTTCAAAGGATTTGAGCGTGGAAAAAGACTCGATCTCACGTATGTGTGCTTTTCCGATTATGATCCGACCATTCCGAATAAGGAGGTTGCATTCCACAAGATCGCAGTGACGAATACATTCGGTGAGTGGTTGGCTGCAAACAATATGACGCAGGCAAGGATTGCTGAGACGGAGAAGTATGCGCATGTAACATTCTTCTTTAACGGCGGTGTTGAGGAGCCCAACAAGGGAGAGGACAGAATCCTCGTCAATTCACCCAAGGTGGCAACATATGATCTGAAGCCTGAGATGAGTGCATATGAAGTGTGCGATAAGCTCACGGGAGCGATCAGATCCGGCAAATATGATGTGATCATCATTAATTTTGCAAATCCTGACATGGTGGGGCATACCGGAGTTGAGGCTGCAGCGATCAAGGCAGTGGAAGCGGTGGATGAGTGTGTTGGCAAGGCAGTTGATGCTGTCAAAGAAGTTGACGGAGTACTCTTTATCTGCGCAGACCATGGCAATGCCGAGCAGCTGGTGGATTATGAGACAGGAGCTCCGTTCACAGCGCATACCACGAATCAGGTGCCTTTTATTCTCGTGAATTATGATCCTGCATATACCCTGCGGGAGGGTGGCTGTCTGGCAGATATCGTACCCACACTGATCCAGATCATGGGGAAAGAGCAGCCGGCGGAAATGACAGGAAAAACACTTCTGATCAGGAAGTAAAACGGACATTGACAATCAGACAGTTTGGTGACAGAGGGAGGCTACGGCAAGATGAAGGCAAAACGGAGTGTTAAGGGAATGTTGATCAGTACATGTGTACTGCTCGTTATGGTGGTTTCGGTGATCCTGGGCGGTATCGCTATCTGGGGAATCAAGAGTTCCACATCCATGGCGATCGAGGAATACAAAACCGCTATGAATGACGGGTACAATGCGGAGATCAAATCGGAGGTGCAGTCCGTCATTCACGTGTTGAACACAGAGTACGACAGAGTGCAGAGCGGCGAGATCACAGAGGAAGAGGCAAAGGAAAATGCCAAAGAGATCGTCCGCGGTATGCGTTACCGTGAGGATGAGAGCGGTTATTTCTGGATTGACGATACGGATTATAATCTTGTGATGCATCCCATTCTTGCCGATCAGGAAGGAAATAACAGATACGAACTGGAAGATCAGAACGGTGTTATGATCATCCAGGAGATCATGAAGGTCTGTCAGAGCGCGGAGAAAGGCGGATTTAACGAATTCTATTTCACAAAGGCGGACGGTGTGACAGTGGCGCCGAAGGTGGCTTACTCCCAGATCTTTGAGCCCTGGGGCTGGGTGGTATCCACGGGAAATTATGTGGATGATATGTCATTGGAGATGTCACAGGTTGAGAACAGGATTCAGGCACAGTTTGTGAAAATGTGTATCCTGGTTGTGGTGTCGGTAGTGATCATGTTGGTTGTTGCACTGATTGTTTCCGCACAGTTTGGCAAATCTATCTGCAAGCCGCTTGTGAAGATTCAGGAACTGGCGACACGTCTGGCACAGGGCGATCTGACAACGGCTGTTGACGTTAAGGCGCAGAATGAGCTGGGTGTCACAGCGGATGCGCTGAATACGGCACAGGAGCAGATGGTAGGGCTGATCTCCAGGATTCAGGATACTTCCGTTAAGCTTGCGGATGCCTTAAAAGAGTTTGAGACAAATTTCGGAACCATGAGTGAATCCATTCAGAATGTCTCGATTGCAATGAATGAGATCGCAAATAACAGCACAGGTCAGGCTGAGGCTACAACGAATGCAACGGAGGGTATCTCTATCATAGCCGATCAGATCGGTAACACAGCAGGAGAGGTTGATACGCTTGATAAGAACACAGAGACGATGGAGGTTCAGTCACAGAAATCCGTGGAAGCGCTCAGCAAGCTGATCGATGTAAACAATAAGACAAAGGATGACATTGATCTGATGTACAGTCAGACAATGAAGAACAATGAGGCGGTAGCGAAGATTTCCGAGTCAGCTGTTCTGATCACGGAGATTGCTTCCCAGACAAACCTGTTGTCCTTGAATGCTTCAATTGAGGCGGCGAGAGCCGGTGAGTCGGGACGCGGCTTTGCGGTTGTGGCAGAGGAGATCGGACATCTGGCAAATCAGTCGGCGGAGACGGCGGAAGTGATCAATAAGATCATCGGTGAACTTACCGATAATTCACAGAAATCCACTGACATGATGAAACGTATGAAAGAGGTTTCTGAGGATCAGGTAAATGTCCTGACAAATACAAATAGCATGTTCGGGGAGCTGCAGCAGGCATTGAAGAACTGTGTACAGTCTTTGAATCTGATCACGAATCATATCACAGAGATGGATGCACAGAAGAATGTGATCACAGAGAATGTGGATTCCCTCGGAAGACTGGCAACTGACAATGCGGCTTCTACGGAAGAGACCTCCAGTATGTCCACAGAGCTGGATCATCTCGTAGGCAGATCGGGAGAGCTGCTCTCGGAACTTTCCGGTGATGTGGATGAGCTCAGAGCAAACATCAGTAAATTTCAGTTTTAAATAAAACGCAGCAGTGTAAGACATCCCTCGGGAGAAATCCCGCAGGGATGTTTTTTGATGCCGTTGCATGAAGAATGTCTGTCCGGTCAGTGGGCATCGTGCCCGATGTATTGTATTAAGGAATAATTAAATATTTTCCTCTTGCAATGTGTGCTGCTTCATGATAGCATAACTGTATTACAACACATAGTACACTTGACACATTGAGAAAGGAGTGCATCATGATCATTCTGGATTATAAAGATGCCAGACCCATTTATGAGCAGGTGGTGGATAAACTGCAAAAGCTCATTATCAATGGTGTACTGGAGCCGGACAGCAAGATGCCGTCGGTCCGAAGTCTGGCGATGGAATTGTGTATCAATCCCAATACGATACAGAAAGCGTATGCGGAGCTGGAGCGGAAGGGATTCCTGTACACGATCAAGGGCAGAGGCAATTTTGTGAGCTACAATGAGGAATTGTTTATACTAAAGAAGCAGGAATACGGACAGAGGCTGAATGCTCTGCTGAAGGAAGCGGAGGAGATCGGCATCTCGCGTCAGGAGATGCTGTCCATGATAACCGGGGAGGGAGAAAACCATGATTGAGGTATGTAATATCACGAAGAACTTTGAGGAGATCAAGGCTGTGGATCACGTGAATCTTACCATCAAAGAGGGAAATGTTTTCGGGCTGATCGGGACGAACGGCGCCGGGAAAAGTACCATGCTGCGCATGATGAGCGGCGTGATGAAGCCTGATGAAGGCAAGGTCCTGATCGATGGCATAGAGATATTTGACAATGTTCAGGCGAAAGAGCGGATTTTCTTTATCGCGGATGAGCCGTACTTTTTTGCAAACGCGACGCCGGAGGATATGGAACGGTATTATTCGAGCGTGTTCCCCAAATTTGATATCCTTCATTTTTATGAGTATCTGGAACATTTTGGCTTGCAGAGAAGACGTAAGATCAGCACTTTTTCCAAGGGCATGAAGAAGCAGCTGGCGCTGCTGTGCGGCATCTGTGCGGGCACCAAGTACATCTACTGTGATGAGACCTTTGACGGTCTGGATCCGGTGATGCGCCAGGGGATCAAAGCGATCATGGCACAGGAGATGGATGAAAGAGGCATGACGCCCGTCATCGCTTCCCACAACCTGCGTGAGCTTGAGGATATCTGCGATCATGTCGGATTGATTCACAGAGGCGGTGTCCTTTTGTCAAAGGAACTGGAAGATATGAAGTGCAATATCCAGAAGGTACAGTGTGTGCTGGGAGACGGTGTGGATGAGACAACGGTTTTCCAGAATCTGGATATCATGAAAAAAGAAAAGAGAGGATCGCTGTACACGCTGACGATACGGGGAAGCCGGGAGGAAACCATCAACTTCTTCAGCAGCATCAATACCGTATTTTATGAGGTGCTGCCGCTTTCCCTTGAGGAGATCTTCATCAGTGAAACGGAGGTGGTAGGATATGACATCCAAAAACTCATTCTTGGCTAACTTAAAGACGAACAGCAGGAGGAGAATATGGCTTGCGGTTTTGATGCTGTTGTACTTTTTCTTTTCGCTTCCGGTGGGCACGGCGATCACGCTTAGCATGGAAAAGACATACTACATGGATATGCCGGAGCGGCTTGCAAATCATCTAATGGCTGTTTTCTGCGAATATGTGGGGATCGATGGGGGAAAAATGTTCTTTATCACGATCCTGGCCGTGATCGCTGCAATCCAGGGATTTTCCTATATGTACCAGAGAAAGAAACTGGATATGTACGGCAGCGTTCCTGTATCAAAGGGGAAGCGTTTTGCCGCAATCTATGTAAACGGCATCCTGATCTATCTGGTTTCTTATGTACTTAATTTGTTTTTGAGTTTCGGTGTGGCACAGTCTATGGGTGTTCCAAGTGTCTATGCGGTCACGGAGGCTCTGGCAGCGCTGCTTGCAAACACGGTTCTGTTCTTTGCGGTATATAATACAGTGATCCTGGCAGTGATGCTCACGGGACACATTCTGATCACAGTGATGGCGTCAGGGGTGCTGCTTTTGTATGATGCGTTTATCTACGCGTTGACAATGATGTATTTCGGCACATATTTTGCCAGCTATTACTGGAAAACAGAGGATTTGTTCAGAAGCATGCTGATCACACCCGTTTCAAGGTTTGTGGTGATGCTCAGTGAGGCGTTTACTTACACGAACAACTGGATGGCAGAAGGCAGGATCCTGTATTTGGGTAAGATCGCGGCAGGCTGTGTCCATATCCTGATCTATGGGATCATCATGCTGGCGCTTGCATATTTCGCTTACTGTAGGAAGCCTTCGGAGGCGTGCGGCAAGGCGATCGCATTCCCGAAACTGAAGGGCATCATAAAGGTACTGTTGGTTATTCCGCTCAGTTTGACAGCTGGCGCGGCATTTTACGGGCTGTCCGGGCAGAGTGAGTTCCTGTGCGTATTTGGACTGATCGCAGGGCTGTTGCTCAGCCATGCGGTGATGGAGGTGTGCTACGACTTCGATCTGCGCAGCGTGAAGAAAGGTTGGAAATCGCTGCTGCTCTCAGCAGTGGGAACGGCAGTTGTGTTCAGCATCTTCCGGTTTGATCTGACCGGTTATGACCGCTATGTGCCGAAGCCGGAGCGTGTGGACAGTGTCGCATTCATGTTTGAAGATACCTATACGGATTATTACGATGAACAGATGAACAATGTGAGTCGGGAAGTGTATGTACTCGGCAATATGCAGCTGCTTGATATTGAACCGGTGCTCACGCTGGCGCAGAGGCGTATGGGAATTGACTATAATGAATCGGTGAATCCGTATGAGCCGGCCCTGTATGCACGTTCAGATGCCGGAGCGGTTTCCGTGATCGGCGGTGCGGACGGTCCTACGAGTGTATTTATCGCAGGAAAAGTCAATGCGGAGGAACCGCTTCTGACAGAGGAAAGATCTGAGAATATGCGCCCTGTCGTAGTCAGATACAACATGAAGAACGGAAGGACGATCTACAGACGTTTCTGGGTACACTTCCTCAATGACAGCGCAGAACTGAATCAGATTGTGGCGCAGGAGGCTTATAAGGAGAGTACGTCGCCGGCCTACAATGATGCTGCATTTGCGAAGGCCGATAAGATGCGGATTCATTTCAGCAGGAACGGTTACCAGCAGACGGAACTGTCAAAGGTCATTACAGGGAAGCTTCTGGAGGCATATAAGCGTGATCTGGAAGGCTTTACCTACACACAGTCCGTCACGGAGCTTGTCTGCGGGGAACTGCGGTTTGAATACAATGATAATTACAGTTATGCATATATCAGACTGCCGATTTATCCTTCCTTTGCGGAGGTGAGAGCGCTGATCGAATCTGAGGGCGGTATCACAGATTCCTATATCAGACCGGAGGAGGTGCAGACGCTCTATGTGACGAACTGCAATTCCGAATTGCGTAACGAGAGCGGGGATGACTATACTGACTATTCGGTGGAGGAGGAGTTCAGTGATCCAGATGAGATCGCGCAGATCCTGGACTGCATTTATCCGGACTGCTTTGTGGATTACTATATGCCGGCGAATCTGCTTGATTCGGACTATTACGTTCAGGTGATTGCAAAAGCGCCGGATGACAGCAATTACCGTTCCGATTACGGCAGTACCTATATGGTCTTAAGAGACAGACTGCCGGAATTTGTGAAAGAACGCACCGTCTACCGGGGCGAAGAGGAGTGAGATTTCTGTATACTAAAGTATGCAGAAGGGCTGCAGGAGCAGGCATTCTGTATAAATAGCGCCGAACTGCACATACTTTCATGGAAAATATTGTTGACGTAAACCATGGAGGTATGCAATGAAGGCTTATATGAAAATTACAGACGTACATGCAAGAGAGATTCTTGATTCCAGAGGGAACCCTACCGTGGAGGCGGAGGTGACGCTGACGGATACCGTTACCGGTCAGCGCTTCGCCGCCACCGGTATGGTTCCCTCCGGTGCGAGTACGGGTAAATTCGAGGCGGTGGAGCTCAGGGACGGCGAGCCCAGATACTTTGGACTCGGCGTGACGAAGGCGGTCGCCAATGTGAATGACAGGATTCAGGAGAGACTGCTCGGGATGAACGGCTTAAATCAGCTCGATATCGACAGGGAACTGATCGCGCTTGACGGAACGGACAATAAGGGGAATCTCGGAGCCAACGCGATCCTCGCCGTATCGATGGCGGTCGCGAGAGCCGCGGCGCTCTCCTTACGCATTCCGCTGTATCAGTATCTGGGCGGCGTCTTTACGAAGTTGATGCCCGTTCCCATGATGAACATTTTAAACGGCGGCAAACATGCCGAGAACACAGTCGATTTCCAGGAGTTTATGATCATGCCGGTGTCCGCCTGTTGCTTTAAGGAAGGGCTTCGCATCTGTGCGGAGATCTACCACAACCTCAAGAAGATCCTGAATGAAAAAGGACTGTCTACAGGTGTCGGGGATGAGGGCGGATTCGCACCGGATCTGCCGGATGCGGAGAGCGTTCTTTCGCTGATCATTGAGGCGGTGAAGGCTGCCGACTATGAGCCCGGCACGGATATCAAGATCGCGCTGGATGTCGCTGCCAGCGAACTTTATAATGAGAAGACAGGGATGTATCATTTCCCCGGAGAGAGCAAACTGACAGGGCAGGATGTAGTGAGGAGCACGGAGGAGATGATCGCTTATTATGAAAAACTGACGGAGAAATTTCCGGTATGTTCCATCGAGGACGGACTGGCGGAGGATGACTGGGACGGTTGGCAGGAACTGACAGGACGCCTCGGTGGTAAGATCCAGCTGGTGGGAGACGATCTCTTTGTGACAAACACGAAACGTCTGGAAGCGGGAATCAAGCTGCATGCGGCCAATGCGATCCTCGTCAAGGTGAATCAGATCGGTACGGTGTCGGAGGCAATGGCGGCGATCGATCAGGCGAAACGTCATGGCTACCGCACTGTAATTTCGCACCGGTCAGGCGAGACGGAGGATAGCTTTATCGCGGATCTGGCGGTCGCAGTGAACGCAGGACAGATCAAGACCGGCGCGCCATGCCGCAGCGACAGGGTGGCAAAGTATAACCAGCTTCTGCGCATCGAGGAGGAGCTGGGAGAAATTACGCGAAAAAACGGTTGAAATCATGAGCTTCCTATGGTAAAATGATTCTTACGTGATATTCAGGAGGTAAGAAAATGAACGTTGTAAGGATCATATTGCTTGTATTATTTATTATAGACTCACTTGCTTTGGCAACAATCGTATTGATGCAGGAAGGAAAGGCGGCCGGACTGGGAGCGATCAGCGGCGCGGCTGAGACTTACTGGGGCAAGAACAAAGGACGTTCGATGGAGGGAGCGATGGTGAAGATCACCACAGTCCTCGCGGTGTTGTTCTTCGTACTTGCAGCAGTACTCAACACCAGATTCTTGTAACTAAGAGGAAGGGATAAGACACTCTTGCGGAATACAAGGGTGTTTTTTATGTTTATGGAAAAACGGGAACAGCGCAAAAAAATGATATGTGATCTCCTTGAGGAGAAGATGTATGTGCCGATGAAGGAGAAAGAGCTGGCGATCTTTCTGCAGGTGGCAAAGGAAGACAGAGAGGAATTCAAGCAGATCCTGGATGAACTTCTCGCCGAAGGCAGAGTTGTCATCACAAAGCGCGGGCGCTATCAGAAGCCCGAGAATACGTTCTTTACGGGAACCTTTATCGGAACGCAGAGAGGGTTCGGCTTTGTGGAGGTGGAGGGCAGGGCAGAAGACCTGTTCATTCCGGA
>CAMGRE010000098.1 GCA_946061355.1 uncultured bacterium
CATGCTCGCTTTTGCAAAGAGCAGGCTGAAAGGAACCGGCGCGGCGATCGCGTTTGTGATTCTGACGACACTGATCACATCCCTGATCGGTGTGATCAATCCGGTCTTTTCCAGAATTTTCCTGGACTATCTATTGGCGGGAAAGAGTCCCGAATGGGTTGTGCCGTTTCTGCTTACGCTCACGGGCTTTAGTGTCCTGCAGATCATTGCTGCATGGATTCAGGCGGTGTACATATTGAGAATCAACGGCAAGATGGACGTTGTCGGGAGCACGTCCTTTATGTGGCAGGTACTGCGCATGCCGATGGAATTTTTCTCCCAGAGGATGGCGGGCGATATCCAGCAGCGGCAGGAGTCCAATGCCGGGATTGCAAAGAATCTGGTCAATATCGTGGCTCCGCTCGTACTGAATATGGCGATGATGTTTTTTTACCTGTTTGTCATGATACGTTACAGTCCGCTGCTTGCGCTGATCGGTGTGGCGTCCGTCCTGATCAATCTGATCGTTTCCAATGTGATCTCCAAGAAGAGGATCAACATTACCCGTGTGCAGATGCGCGATGAGGGAAAGCTTGCCGGGACGACGGTTGCAGGCATTGAGATGATCGAGTCGATCAAGGCCAGCGGCGCGGAGAACGGCTATTTTAAGAAATGGGCGGGATACCAGGCGAGCGTGAACACACAGCAGGTCAGGTTTGAGAAGCTGAATCGGGTGCTCGGCATGGTGCCGGCGCTTGTCAATACGCTCACACAGAATGTGATCCTCATGCTCGGCGTGTATCTGACGATCCGCGGGCAGTTTACGGCAGGTATGATCATGGCGTTTCAGGGCTTCCTGGCATCGTTCACGGCGCCTGCGATGACGCTGATCGAGAACGGGCAGACGCTGCAGGAGATGCGCACGGAGATGGAGCGTGTCGAGGACGTGATGAAGTATCCGACGGATGTCAATTACGACGATGAGGAGGAGCCGGAGGATCGGGAATACAGCAAGCTCTCGGGATGCATCGAGATGAAGCATGTGACGTTCGGGTATTCGAAGCTTGCAGATCCTCTGATCGAGGATTTTAACCTTTCACTCAAGACGGGCAGCCGTGTTGCGTTCGTGGGCGGATCGGGCTGCGGAAAATCCACGATCGCCAAGCTGATCTCAGGATTGTACAGGCCGTGGAGCGGGGAGATACTGTTTGACGGCAAGTCGATTGAGCAGATCGGGCGCGATGTCTTTACCGGGTCGCTCGCTGTGGTTGATCAGGATATCATCCTGTTTGAGGACACCATCGCCAACAATATCAAGATGTGGGACAGCTCCATTGAGGATTTTGAGATGATCATGGCCGCGCGTGACGCGCAGCTCCATGAGGATATCATGCAGCGGGAGGGCGGCTATCAGTATAAAATTATCGAAGGCGGCAAGGATTTCTCCGGAGGACAGCGTCAGCGTATGGAGATCGCGCGCGTGCTGGCGCAGGATCCGACGATCATCATACTGGATGAGGCGACGAGCGCGCTGGATGCCGGGACGGAATATGAGGTGGTCAAGGCGATCAAGGATCGCGGCATCACCTGTATCGTGGTGGCACACCGACTGTCTACGATCCGCGACTGCGATGAGATCATTGTGATGGATTACGGCAAGGTTGTGGAGCGCGGCACGCATGAGGAACTGTACGCGAAGGGTGGACTCTATACGCAGCTCGTTTCCAATGAGTAGAGGTTGGGAATATGGATTTGTTTGATAAACAGAGGGCGGGAACATGGGATGGTTTGATGAACAGATAAAACAGCGCAGGCAGAATGATGACAATGTTTTCACCGATGCGTTTGTCAATATCGCGGGAGCAGTCATGGGCAAAAGAGTGTCCGATGCGCTCAACGATGAGCGCATGATCACGCAGAATGCCATCGATGAGATCCTGAAGTATTACCGCATCAAGCCACGTGAGGTGCCGGACAGCATACAGGATATGAATGACAGGCTGGAGTATCTGATGCGTCCATGCGGCATTATGCGGCGTGATGTGAAGCTCTCGGAGGGGTGGTATCACGACGCCGTCGGCGCCATGCTGGGAATGATGAAAGAGGACGGACGTATTGTAGCGCTGATCCCGGATGGGATGTACGGTTACAGATATTATGATTACGGGACGGGAACCTGCAGAAAGGTGGATCGGAAGAATCAGTCGCTGTTTGAGGAGGATGCCATTGCCTTCTATAAGCCGTTCCCGCTCGGCAAAGTGGGAATTAGGGAACTGTTGAAATACATCGTGCAGACGCTCAGCCCGTCAAACTATGTGATGGCTGCGCTCAGCGCACTGATCGTCGCACTGCTCGGTCTGTTTCTGCCGAAGCTGAACAGTATGATCTTCAGTACGGTAATCCCGTCCGGCAGCATGCGGCTCGTATATGCCATGGCGGTATTTCTCGTGTGCGTTTCGGTCAGCTCGCTGCTCTTTGACACAATTAGGCAGCTTGTGTTGTCACGTATCACGATCAGGATGGATGTTTCGGTTCAGGCTGCGACGATGATGCGGATTCTGTCGCTTCCGGCAGACTTTTTCAAGGAATACAGTGCAGGTGAGCTCTATACGAGGGCGCAGTACATCAACGAGATGTGCACCCTGATCGTTTCCACCGCGCTGTCGACGGGACTTACATCTGTTTTTTCCCTGATCTATATCACACAGATCTTTGTGTATGCGCCTGGACTGGTCGTTCCCGCGCTGCTCGTCATCATGGTGACCGTTCTGCTGGCAGCCATGTCCGCAGCCATGCAGATGAAGATCAGCCGGAAGCAGATGAAGCTTGCCAGTAAGAGCAACGGTCTGTCGTATGCGCTGATCAGCGGTGTGCAGAAGATCAAACTGTCGGGCGCTGAGAAGAGGGCGTTCGCCAAATGGGGCGATCTGTATGCGGCGCAGGCAAAGCTCACCTATAACCCGCCAACCTTTATCAAGGTAAATGGGGTGCTGAATACGGCGGTTTCCCTGATTGGCACGATTATCCTCTATTATGAGGCGGTCAGGACAAACGTATCCGTTGCCGATTATTATGCGTTCCACACGGCGTACGGCATGGTATCCGGCGCATTTATGGCGCTCGCGGGCATCGCGTTGAATGCGGCGCTCTTAAAGCCGATCTTTGAGATGGTGGCGCCGATCCTTGAGACGGTTCCGGAGGTGTCGGAGGGCAAGCAGGTGCTGACAAGGCTGTCCGGCGGGATCGAGATCAGCAATGTCTCGTTCCGTTACAACGAGAATATGCCGATGGTGTTGGATGACCTCTCACTCAAGATAAGGTCGGGACAGTATGTCGCGATCGTCGGCAGGACCGGCTGCGGCAAGTCCACGCTGATGCGGCTTCTGCTCGGGTTCGAGCGTCCGGACAAGGGCGCGATCTATTATGACGGAAAAGATATGAATACGATCGATCTCAAGTCGCTGCGGCGGAAGGTCGGTGTCGTGATGCAGGACGGGAAGCTGTTCCAGGGGGATGTGTATTCCAATATCGTTATCTCGGCGCCCTGGCTGACACTGGATGACGCGTGGGAGGCGGCGGAGCTTGCCGGCATCGCGGAGGATATCCGGCATATGCCGATGGGGATGAACACACTCATCTCCGAGGGCTCCGGAGGCATCTCCGGCGGGCAGCGCCAGCGGCTGATGATTGCGCGGGCGATCGCACCGAAGCCAAAGATCCTGATGTTTGACGAGGCGACCAGCGCGCTCGACAATCTGACGCAGAAGAGAGTGTCCGAGTCGCTTGGGGCGCTCAAGTGCACGAGGATCGTGATCGCGCACCGGCTCTCCACGATCAGGCAGTGCGACCGGATCATCGTTCTCGATCAGGGGAAGATCATCGAGGACGGCACGTATCAGGAGTTGATCGACCGGGGCGGATTCTTTGCGAAGCTGGTTGCGCGCCAGCAGCTGGACGAGGCGAAGCCCGGCGCGTAGGCGGCAGCCGGATGACGTGAAGCCCGGCGCGTAGGCGGAAAGTGCCGGCTTATAAAAAATTTTTAAAAAAGTCGTATCCCTTTTTTCTGATGGTTCGTATCAATAAGCAGAGGCGGATGAAACAGAACGGACGGAAAAGAGGGCGAGTTTTATGACAATAGAACAAGGGGAAAACATAACAAGGGGAACAAAAGAGCAGAGAGGAGAGTTTTATGGCAGAGGATGCAAGAGTGATAAGCGATGAGGAACTCGACGGAGTGACCGGAGGCACTGGAGAGAGCGGATACTGCAAAATATGCGGATGCAGGCTTGGCAGATCGGGCGCCGTTTATTGCGGCTCCTGCGCAAAACAGGTGCGGGCGGAGCACATCAGGACAATGAACGCCGGAGGCGGCACGACGAAAATGGAAGCATAATAATACAACTGAGTGTGTAAGATAGGAGGAAAACAATGGACAAAATGCTAAAGGCATTGTTTGATTTTCAGAAGTTTTCCGGCAACAGTCGTCTAGAAAGGCTCATCAATGATACGGAGAGCCGGTACGGAAACGCATTGTCCGATGATGATCTGGAATATGTGAATGCTGCCGGGAGCACATATCATCCGAAGCGGGATAAGCATATCAGGGAGGGCTCCTGACATGGAACTGACAGAAGAAAACAGGGAGAAGCTGTATGCTGATTTCCACGATAAGGTTGCGCGATATGTCGCAGGAAAAGTGCCAAATCCTCACGATGCGGAGGATTTGGTTTCCTGCGTTTTTCTGAAGGTATATCAGAAGCTGGACTCCTTTGATGAGCGTAAGGCTGCTGTGTCCACATGGATCTACACGATCGCCCAAAACACGGTGATTGATTATTACCGCACCAGGAAGCAGTATTCCGAACTGCCGGAGGATCTCGCGGAGGAGAGCGAGATTGACCTGAAGCTGCTCAATGACGAGAGACTGGAGCAGCTCTGCGCGGCACTGGAACAGCTCGATATGCGGTCGCGTGATCTGATCATTCTGCATTATTACAAAGGATTTACTCTGAAGATTGTTGCGGAAAAAATGCAGATGTCTTACGCCAATGCCAAGGTGATACACCGGAGAGCATTACAGAAGCTGCGGGGATATCTGGGGGAAACTGAATAAAGGATAAAAAGGAGAAGGGAGAGTACATATGAGGGAAAAGAGCAGGACAAAGGGGAGTACCGCAAAAAAACATTTCAAGGGAAGCATCAGGGGAAATATTATTTTCTATGTTGCTTTGTGTACAGTGGTGATCATTGCGGTTACGGCAACGATTAACAGTGTTATGATGCGGAATATGCTGGCTGCCAACGGGCGCGATATGCTTACGGAACAGGCAGAGAATACAGGTGATCTGATTGATGAGTGGCTGGTCAGACAGGCATATATCATCAATACGATGAAAAGTGCTCTTGAGACGATGGATACGGCAAATATGGAGCCTGTGATGGATTACCTTGGGCAGAATTTATCACAGAATCCGGATGCATTGATGTACTATTGCTGCCTTGCGTATGACGGCGGTGTTTTCCCGGCGGATCATTCCACTATTGATCTTGATCCGACGACAAGAAGCTGGTGGACGGATGCCGTGTCAAAAGGGGATCTGATCTACACGGAACCCTATGTGGATTTTGCGACCGGTCAGATGATCGTCTCCATTGCGGCGCCTTTTACCATGGACGGAGAGCAGGCAGTCGTTCTGGCGGATATCACGATTGACAGTCTGATTGATATGGTGCAGAGCGCCGGATCGGATGAGAGCGTGCAGACTTTTCTCCTGGCAGGAGATAACAGCGTGATCACGCATGAGAATACAGAGTATCTGCCAAAGGAAGAGGGCAATACCGTTCTGTCGGATGTGCTTGATATTGATCTGGGCAGAGCGGGAGTATCGACCTTCAGGGATTATGACGGTATCACCAAATATTATGCGGTGCAGGCAATCGAGAACACGGGTTGGAAGATCGGAGTTACCCAGCCGACCGCTGTTATCAGCGGTCAGATCAGAAAGAATCTCATACTTCCGCTGACAGTGGATCTCATTCTCCTCGTGGCCTTTATTATTCTGATGAATTATGTGGTCAACAGACTCTTAAAACCGATGGATGTAATGAAATCATTCATTAAGGACAAGGTGATCGGAGCGCAGAATTGTAAAGAAGAAAAGAACGAAGTCAAAGAGATCAGCTATCTGATCGGTGAGTTGGAGAACAGAGTCATAACCACAATACGAAAGACGCAGGAGGAAACAGGTCAGATCCGTGATATGATAGCGGGAACGGACAGCCACGTATCGGATATGAGCGGTAATATCATGGAAATCAGTGCCATCATGGAGGAGACCGGCGCGAGTGTTGCCACACAGACTGCCAGCATCAGCGATATTGATGAGAATTGTCAGGATATCGCAAAAGCTATGGAAGAATTGGCTAAGACCACCGGAAGCATTACGGAGCGTGCAGGTGAGATTATTGAGAGAGTGGGGAAGATGGTTCCGGAAGTGTTGCGGGATAAGGAAAATGCCATTGCCATTACACTGGACAGCAAACAAAGTCTGGAGGATGCCATTGAGGAGACGAAGATCCTCGGGAAGATCGTGGATGTCTCCAAGGCGATCAGCGCTATTGCAGGGCAGACCAATCTGCTTGCGCTCAATGCTTCCATAGAGGCGGCAAGGGCAGGAGATGCAGGGAAAGGCTTTGCCGTAGTTGCGGATGAGATCAAACAGCTCAGTAACACGACCGGAAGCGAGATCGAGAAAGTCAATGATCTGGTTAACAGGGTTCTCGCAAGTGTGGACAAGCTTTCCGATGCAAGCCACAGGATTGTCGCTTTCCTTGATGAGATCGTGCTGAAGGATTATGATAAGCTGGCGATGCTTGCGGGCAGCTACAAAGAAGATGCGTCTTACTATGTTGAGGCGAGCAGTACATTAGGAGAGCATGCGGATACTCTGAGTGCGTCCATCGCAAATATCAATCAGATCATCAATACGATCGATGCATCGCAGAGAGAATTGGATGAAGCCGTCCAGTCTGTGAATGAGAATCTGCAGCAGATCACGAATGCGAGCGAAAACGTCTCGGCAGAGACGAGGGACGTGATGAAGAGTGTCACCGCTCTGCAGGAGACAGTGGGGCAGTTCCATGTTGGCTGATATCATAACAGCCTGTCGGATTGTGTGCGGCGCGGTACTTTTGTTTCTTCCGGCGCTGTCACCTGCGTTTTATACCGTCTATCTGATCGGCGGCTTCACGGACATGATAGACGGGACTGTTGCGAGGAAGATGGGGACGGCGAGTTCGTTCGGCGCGAAACTGGATTCGGTCGCGGATTTTTCGTTTATTGTGGTGTGTCTGGTAAAGATCCTGCCTGCCGTGGAGGTTCCGCGCTGGTTATGGATCTGGATTCTATTGATCGCACTGATCAAGATGATCAGTGTCGTGTCAGGGGTTGTGCGTTGGGGCAAATTTATCGGAGAGCATACGATCCTGAACAAAGCGATGGGATTTCTGCTATATGTGCTGCCGTTTACGTTAAAGGTGATTCCGCTGGAATGGAGTGGCGGATTCTTATGCATCATGGCAACGGCCGCAGCGCTTCAGGAAGGGTATTATATCTGGACAGGGCAGGAGAAGTTATAACAAAGGAGAGATGAGGAAAATGACAAAGATCGGTATTTTGGGAGCGGGCGGAATTGCCCGTGTTATGGCAGAGACGGTAAACGGCATGGAGGAGGCGCAGTGCTATGCGGTTGCAGCAAGGGATTTAGGCAGGGCACAGAAGTTTGCCGAAGAGTTTGGTGTGGAGAAAGCGTATGGCTCTTATACGGAGATGCTACAGGATCCGCAGGTGGAACTGGTATACATAGCGACGCCGCATTCCCATCATTATGAACATGTAAAACTCTGCTTGGAGCACGGCAAGCACGTGCTCTGCGAGAAGGCATTTACCGCTAACGCGGCACAGGCAGAGGAGATCCTGAAAATAGCGGAGGAAAAGGGGCTCCTTCTGACTGAGGCGATCTGGACAAGATATATGCCTATGCGCAAGACGATCGATGAGGTCGTGGCGAGTGGTATCATCGGGAAGATTACTTCGCTTTCCGCCAATTTAGGCTATGTGATCGAGCAGAATGAGCGTATCCATGCGCCGGAACTGGCGGGCGGCGCACTGCTGGATCTGACGGTCTATCCACTCAATTTTGCTTCGATGGTATTCGGGGATGATATCGTGAAGGTGGATGCGTCCTGCGTGAAGATCGATACCGGAGTGGATGGGCAGGATAACGTTATGTTAACCTACAGGGACGGAAAAATGGCAACGCTGTACACGACGATTCATGCGCAGACGGACAGACGCGGCATGATTAACGGCAGCCTCGGGTATATCGAGATCGAGAATATCAATAATTATGAGAGCATGAAGGTATATGATCTTGACCGCAAGATCATTGCTTCCTATGAGGCGCCGGAGCAGATCACGGGATATGAATATGAGGTGAGAGCCGCGATCAGGGCGATCCGGGAAGGAAAGACGGAATGTGAGGAGATGCCGCATGCTGAGACGATCAAAATGATGAAACTGATGGATCGGATCAGAGCGGATTTCGGCATTGTATTTCCATTTGAATAAACAGTAACGGTGGTTTGCAAATTCATAAAGTAAGGAAGAATCATGGAATTAAAGAAATTAAAGTATGATTTAACGGTGTGCAAAGTGAAAGAAATAACGCCGGAGGATATGCGGGGTGAATTGTGCTTTGTCGGGAAAACCGATGAGGAACTGTCTCTTGTCTGTATGACGGAACATGTGCCGGAGGATACGATCGAGCGGGAGGACGGATGGAAGGGATTCCGCATCCAGGGTGTCCTTGATTTCTCACTGATCGGGATACTGGCTCCGATCGCGACGATCCTTGCAGATCATAAGATCGGGATCTTTGCGGTATCCACCTTTAATACGGATTACATTCTGGTGAAGAAGGAAAATTTTGATGCGGCGGCGGCTGCGCTCATTGAGGCGGGCTATACCGTCGTGTAGAAGTAAAAAATAAAATTAAGATATAACAAACAGCAGAAAATGACAGAAAGGACAGATGACATGAACAGAGCAGAAGCATTGGAACTATTGAAGAGGCACAATAAGGATCCGTTCCATATTCAGCATGCGCTGACAGTGGAGGGTGTGATGAAATGGTATGCAAAGGAACTTGGATTTGCGGACGAAGCGGACTACTGGGGGATTGTAGGACTGCTGCACGACATCGACTTTGAAGAATATCC